>JAQXAR010000057.1 GCA_029252805.1 Rickettsiales bacterium | reverse complement strand
GAGGCAGCTTAAGGGATGTACAAATGCTTGCTGGCCATTCGTCTTTACAGACAACTCAGCGATATATTGAGCATGATACCGAGGCCATGAAGAAGGTGGTACGACTAGTCTAATATCAGAAATGTGGTGAAAGTATGTGGTGAAACTTGATTTTAGCGATTCTATAAGATACTGTATTTATAGGAATAATAGGCACTAAAAAAGCAATGGCGGTGCTGTGAGTTCTGCCAGCATAGTTCTCTGAATGAGAATCCCTGATAACAGCTAAAATACAGGGTAATTTCCAATTTTTGCAGGGGATTTGGCATTTTTAGGAGATACAGAGGCTCTGTAACGTATGATTACTCCCACTTTCTCATAAAATTCCCTAAAACACATAACAGGGAATTATCAGGGAACGAACATCACTAGACCAGCTCATACCGCCCACTCTTCCTCGCTCCCACAAAGCGTATCAATTTAAGCCGTCGCAACTTAGCTATATCACGCTTCGCCGTCTCCTTACTCACCGACCACCGAACCCGTATGGATTCTGAATTGGGATTCGAACTCAGCTGTACTTCACTCAAACTAAACTCTCTAGAGCCCATAACAGGGCTAATTGCTACAAATGGAGAACAGAAACAGCATTTCCTATAATTAAAAGGAAATTTAACCCTTCTTTCACAATTAGGGCTTATATTGTATATCAACAACTATATCATTTTTAGGATTAACTTAATGTTCTCCCCCCCCCAAGAAAGCAAGCTAAGTGGTAGCGCTCAGATGAAGCATCAAGGTTTCACCCTCCTCGAACTCTCCATTGTACTCGTCATTATTGGCCTAATTATCGGTGGGATTACGGTAGGTCAGGAGATGATTAAGTCAGCTGAATTAAATTCGGTGGTTACCGACGTGACTAAGTATACAGTTGCAGTAAACACCTTTAAGCTCAAATATGATGCACTGCCTGGCGATATGGATAATGCGACCGCTTATTGGGGAGCGGCACATGCCACCCCCGCCACCTGCTGGACAACAGCCGGAACCGGCACCCAAACCTGTGACGGCGACGGTGATGGCGAAGTCAACAGCCTACACTATACACCGACTGGCGCTCACGAGCATTGGCGGTTTTGGGAACATCTAAGCAATTCCGAAATTCTATCTGGGGATTTTACAGGTATTGTTCCAGCAGCCGGAAGCTTAAGTTCTCCGGAAAGTAAGCTCGCTAATGCGCAGTGGCACTTCTATTATGTTGATGGAGCTTCTTCTTGGGGGAAAGCAACATCGGCAAGGCATGTACTTTCTCTCTCTACAGCAACCGTACTTGCTACTGGTGCGGCAGGAGCTGGTGTTATGAGTGCGCCAGATTTGTATTCGATAGAGAAAAAAATTGATGATGGTATGGCCAATAGCGGAACAATCACTGACCCTAATTCTGGTGGTGCATTAGCAGCAGGAGCTGGGGGCATCGGTATGCCTGATGCTGCCCTTTGTAGCGATTCAACGATTCTTGATGGAGATTACCGCCTATCTTCTGACAGCATTGACTGCACTCCTATATTCGATGTTGATTAATTTAATTTTTCTCATGATATTATTATAGGATATGAAGGATATGAAGGATATGAAGGATATGAAGGATATGAAGGATATGAAGGATATGAAGGAAGGCTTCACTCTACTGGAGCTTTCTATTGTATTGGTAATTATCGGTTTGATTATCGGTGGTATCACTGTTGGGCAAGACCTCATAAGAAGTGCAGAACTAAATAGCGTAGTTTCTGAACTCAACAAGTATAGGACCGCTATTAATACCTATAAGTTGAAATACAATGCTCTACCTGGTGATCATGACAATGCAACAGCATACTGGGGCGCGGTTTCAGGAAGTTGCACTACCGTTGCAGGAACCGGCACACAAACCTGTGATGGTGATGGTGATGGTAAGGTCAACTATATGTGGACGGCTGGGACACAAAATATACACGAATCTTGGAGGGCTTGGGAGCATTTGGCAAATGCTGAAATAATTCCTGGAACCTTTAGTGGTATCAGTAACACTGGTTGCACATCAGTAGGGCATTGTGCAGCAGCAGGAGATAATATAGCGACCTCCAAAGTGGCGAGTAGTGGGGCGTGGCATTTGTTTTATGCTGAACTCAGTTATACTTGGGAGGGAAAAAATAAAGAGCGAAATTTACTTGTGCTCGGTGACACGGGGCGCTTGGGAGGAGATGGAGCAAATATTCCTTGGAGAGGGTTAGTGCTAAATCCTCAAGAAATGTACAATATTGATACTAAAATTGATGATGGGACTCCCAACAAAGGAAAAATTGTTAATATGAATCAAACAAACGGTACAGCGGTAGGGACTTACAACCCCAACTGCACAACCGTTGCGGGAAGCATAATGTCATATAGCTTAGCCTATACAGATGTTGCTTGCACTCTTTTCGCCGATCTTTAACTAGGTAACCAATAACTGGCAATGGAACAGATGGCGCTGAGAGGGAGGTGCAGTCAGATTAAACCGACAGCACCGTTTAAATGCTCCTAATAATTCAACCACATATTCATAAAACAATCTGCATTTACATCATCGCTTAAAATATAATCAGACACAGCAGCACTATGTATTGCCGTAGCGCATTGCCCAGCTGTAGTAGTTCTACCAAAGATCTTTCCCTCACTTGCTAAGCCATCATCATATTTAGTATCAATAATTGAAGCCTCTTGAGCCAGAAGAATTCCTGGATCTGAATCTAGTTTCCCTTGGAATTCAAGATACTGCCCCTGCCTTCCATAGACCGCAGCACCCGTTCGATTATCTCGAATATCCCATACCCCACCTGAAATTTTAGCATTTGGGGTATTGAGCCCAGGAGTAAGTGGTATCGGACCTGGAGTAGGTATACCATTATAATCACCCTTAATGAGCTCTGATAACCCAAGGTGTTGCCAAAACAAATAATCCTCGGTGTGCGTTAGTAGTATTCCATCACCATCTCCATCACACGTGCCTGGATTTCCATCAACCACAGAAGCATCACTACAACGTGATGTATCATCTCCCCAATACCTAGTTGCATTGCGCATATCACCTGGGAGCGCGTTATATTTCAACTTGAAGGTGTTAATGGCGATTTTGTACTTATTGAGATCAGTTATAATCGAGTTCAGCTCAGCACTCCGAATCATTTCCTTACCTACCGTAATCCCGCCGATAATCAGCCCGATAATCACTAACACAATAGAAAGCTCTAGGAGTGTGAAACCTTTCTTCATTAAGTAAATGTATCAGTAAAACATTAAAAACCTATTAAAAATTATCATAATCCATGGCAAACGATCCGCTTAATCTGACAAGACCATTTGAAGGGTGCTGTCAGCATAGTTTAGGTTATAATAGATTGGCGCCATGTCTGCTGACCACCCATGCGCACCTATAAGTCCTTAGTCTAGCTTAGTTAATCACTTCACTCTTCCACCGAGATCATCTTTTGAATCTCAGTCGTTTTGAAGCCAACCGCCATAGGAGTTTGGATATTAGGTAGAATGGAAACATCGTAAATTTCTTCGATGATTCCCTCAATCGTGAGAGTGTGCTCAACGTCACCCGTCTGCAAGTTGACCACTTGTAGGCCGCAGCGTGGGGAAATATTTTTTGCTTCCAGCTTGTCATTGAGGGGCAAACCGTTGAAGGTTTTATTATGGCGCGGCTTTGATAGGCCAAGCACGGCGTAGCCATCATGCAGCGATAATCCACGAGCATAGCCAGGAGAAAAACAGATAGCTTCTTGCGCTCTCGTATCGGGGTCTAGCTTTACCAACTCGCCTTGACCAGAATTGAGGAACCACAGACGATCTTCATGCCAGCGAGGTGAATGCGGCATGGAAAGCCCTTCAGCGATAATTTCATTGCTGGCTATATCGATGACAGCACCCCCATCACAACGATGTTCGCGCCAGCCTTCATGCACATCAGTGGTTGATACAGTCGTGACATAGCGCGGCTTGCCATCACGCATTGTAAGACCATTTAAGTGGCAGCGATCCTCAGCTGCCAACTTAGAAATAAACTCAGGCTGCCATACGGGTTTGAAGCTATGGGTCGGGCTGGTTTCCGCCACGCAGCTAAAGAGAGTATTGGCAAAATAGAGTTGATCATTTTCCGTAACCACCACATCATGCACATCAATATCGCCCGTCACACAACTCATCTGCGGCACATAAACTGCATCATACCCCTTATAATTCTGACCTTCTTCAAGGGTATTTTCAAACCGCCATATCTGATAGAGATTGGCCAGATACAAACTACGATCCTTAACATGTAACCCCATCGCGCGCTCAAAGGTGCGTTCAAACACAGAGAGTTTACCTTGTGGGCCCAAGCCAATCAGGAATAACTTGCCTGCCTGATAAGTGCTGAAGGCGAGGCTGCATTTTTGTTCCGCCAGCCAGCGCGTGAAGTTACGCGAAGCATTGATTTCAAGTTTAGGAGATGAACTCATGAGGTAGGTTGTAGCAGCCTAAATAATATCCGCCACATCAAATGTGCCACCGCCGATGACTTGGAAGAATAGATCTACCCCCTCATCATAGGTCGCGTTGCCATCAGTACTGATGATGATATATTCATTGCCAGAGAAGGCACCCGCCGTGGCGGTGAGGATATTCGCATCGCCGATCTGATCCATATTGGTGTTATCATAGCCGGCTACGGCATCGGCTAGTACGTTGACGGTTAGGCCGCCGACCACATTGATGGTATCGCCTGCATCTGCGCCTATGCCGCTTATATCGATGGTGTCTTGATCCCAGTTCAACGTAATCACATCGAGGTTGGTGGTGGAAGTTTCGCCCACCACATTAAAATCGAACACATCGGGGCCTAAGCCACCGATCATGGTATCAGCGCCAAGACCACCTATCAGCGTATCCGCACCATTGCCACCTTCCATGCTATCAGTACCTGTGCCACCCGTGAGGGTATCAGCGCCATCACCACCATAGAGCATGTCATTATTAGCACCGCCATCTAGATCATCCGTACCGCTGCCACCGAAGAGGCGATCATTTCCCGCTCCACCACTGAGGGTATCATCGCCATTGGCGCCTTTGAGTACATCGGCACCAGCATTCGCATTAATCACGTCATTACCCAAACCGCCCACGATGATGTCAGTGGCGGCACTTCCCCCCATCGTATCGGCTGCGGATGTGCCCACTTGATCGGCAAAACCGAACTCATTATTGCCGAAGATGATGTAAGATTCACCAGCGGCATTATTACCACCAGGATCTCCTTGATAGGCTCCAATAATCATATCATCAAAGCCATCACCATTGATATCACCTGCTGAGGAAACAGCCTCGCCAGAGAAGTCACTTGAATCAATACCATCGAGGCGGAACCCTGTGGTGCCATTGAGGGTGGAGAGATCAATACTAGCCGCCCAGCCTGCTGCTTGACCAAAGACTACATAGGATTCACCAGCGGCAATATTACCACCGGGAGCACCCCCTCTCGCTCCAACAATCATATCATCCAAGCCATCACCATTGACATCACCGGCAGAAGAAGCACTGGTGCCAGAGAGATCACTTGCATCAATACCATCGAGGCGGACCCCTGTGGTGCCATTGAGGGTGGAGAGATCAATACTAGCTGCCCAACCTGCTGCTTTACCAAAGATCACGTAGGATTCACCAGCGGCATTATTACCACCGGGGTCAGCTTGATTGGCTCCAATAATCATATCATCAAAGCCATCACCATTGATATCACCTGCTGAGGAAACAGCCCCGCCAGAGTTATCACCTGCATCAATACCATCGAGGCGGAACCCTGTGGTGCCATTGAGGGTGGAGAGATCAATACTAGCCGCCCAGCCTGCTGCTTTACCAAAGACCACGTAGGATTCACCAGCGCCATTATTACCACCGGGGTCAGCTTGATAGGCTCCAATAATCATATCATCAAAGCCATCACCATTGACATCACCTGCTGAGGAAACAACCGTGCCGGAGCGGTCAGTAACATCAATACCATCGATTCGAAATCCTGTTGTGCCGTTTAGGGTGTTTAGGTCTTGATCATCGCCTGCGGCGGTGACGGCGAGGCTTGCGGTTTGTGCCACGCTGCCCAATGCCCCATCGTTCACTGTAATATCAATATCGCGGTTGGCGGTGGGGGTGTTAGCGCTATTGCGGTAGGTTAGGTTTTCGAGCAATGCTTCGACATTGGTCGCATTGGAATTGGCATTGAGATCAATAATCAGATCTGCACCATCGACGCCGTGATTGACACCATTAATGGTACCGATGGCGGTACCAGCATAGCTGACCGTTGCGCCATCGAAGCTGATTTGACCAGCGCCGATGCCGACATTACGGACGGTCAAATGATCCTCCGCACCGCCGCCAGCGCTATAGGTCACGGTTACATTACCGGTGCTAAAATTGGCACTGGCATCAGTGAGAGTGACATTGCTATCAATCAACTGTGCCGAGGCATTGACCGTATTCTCGGCAAAAGCGGCTGGGTTATCTAAATCAGCCAGTAAGGGAGCCGCATTGATCGCTGCTCCACCACTACTATTCGCTCCACCACCCACCATTACGATAGCATCAACCAGCGCCATGGCATTGGCGGTACCACCATTAGGAATCTCGGTCACCGTTACGGGGAAACCGACTGAGGCGCCTTCTAGCACGGCGAGAGTATTGCCGTTACTGGCCAGCACAGTTTGGCCGTTAGCATCGGTGGTTATTTCTACATTGCTGCCGGCGGTGAGATTGGTAATTTGAATGATCTCACCGGCCGAAAGATCGGCAATATTTAAGGTGGGGGTTGCGATCTCAATCAGTTGGGGCGTAGGCGAAAGCAAATCAAGTTGTTGGATCGCTTGCGGGCTTTGTAAGGCTTGCAGAACTGTCTCGCCATTAATGATGAAAGTATCAATACCATCACCGCCTACGAGTGAGTCATCCGCTGAGTTAGCGATTAGCGTATCATTACCATCGCCGCCAATCAGCGTATTAGCACCTAATCCACCATAGAGCGTATCGTTACCTGTACCGCCCAACAGCACATCATCGCCGCCATTGCCGTAAATAATATCATTACCTGAGCCGCCATCGAGTCTATCAGCACCATCACTGCTATCGGTAATAGCCATACCGCCATAGATCGTATCATTACCTGCGCCACCTAGCACATTATCCATACCGGGGCCTGCAATGATTAAGTCACCGCCATCGCCGAGCGCTTCAACGAGATCACCGCCTAATATTGTATCATCGCCAAATCCGCCATAGATCGTATCAGCACCATCACCGGCCTGAAGCCAGTCATTGCCACCATTGCCGTAGAGAATATCGCGGCCAGCATTGCCGAACAGACTATCGGCATCATCGGTAGGGTTGTAGATGGCATTACCGCCAAATAGCGTGTCATTACCGGCATTACCCGTAACTAAATCGACTCCGGCATTACCATAGAGCTCATCACCCTCAACGCCACCGTCAAGCGTATCCGCTCCATCTGTGCCTGCAAGCAATGTCATAACATCTAAAACTCTAATACAAACAGGTTAACTTACTATGAATGAAATTTGAAACTTTAGAAACATCACCCCTTTAAAGACCAACCTGGTATTTTTGACAAATTTCCCTTTCACCTGCATTCTAAGGAACTAAAAATCAGGAACTCCATAACATTGATTATGGAAAATTTGGGTTAAGTACCTTTTTCGATATGGGCATGGCGCACCATCCCTCATTTCCAGCTTAGGATTCGTGCACCTCGAGTTCGAACTTTTTTACCGTAAAATTTGGGCACCCCAGAACACTACGCAAAACCTGCTTAGAGTTTGGGGTTAATTTAAGCAGCTATAATACGCTCTTCTCCAAACCACGATGAAAGTGTCTGCAAAGCTTGCTCATCCAACTCTTGTGTAAATAATAAACATAACCGCTTCTTAGCTCTAGAGCATGCTACATAAAAAAGGTTGCGGTTTCTTTCAAAAGTATCTTGCTTATTTGCAGGAACATTATCACCTGCCCATTCCAAAAACTGATTAAAGTTATAATGATTCCAGCCACGACCACATACAACCATCACATTTTCAAATTCAGCGCCCTTTACACCGTGTTTTGTATTAAATGGTGTTGAGTCATTCAGGAACTTTGTCAGGGCTATTACTTCACTATACGCAATAGCTCTGAGGTTGCTTAACTCAGACAAGGAACGACTTTCTTCACGTTCACCTTCCGCTTGTTCTAGCCATTCCTGTAACCGGCGCTCTTTATTCTCTATACCTTCCGACAATCTTGGCTGCCGCGTTTGACGCAAATGATTTATCACCTCTCCAACTGTTCCTTTTTCTCGGAGAACAAGTAGAGCATCCATACCCCTAGCCCACCGATCTTTCTCTTGGCGGGAAGCCATTAAAGGTGTACGGCGCCCTAATAAAGAAAACATTTCACCGTAGCGCCTTGCTACATAAGCTGTACAGACCGGCTCTAATGTATCGACCATAAAGGCTATATGCCGATCTTCCTTTTTTATAAAGGCCTCATTGTACCGGAAGACACCAGACAGATTCCTGTAACCTTGCTCTTGTGCCAAGACATTATGGGTTAACATCAAAACCCTTGTTTTATCAGGAGAAAATTTCCAACCTTCACCTTCCAACCTTATTTTTAGGCTCTCCAAATAACTGTGTGCATCTTCTGCTGGAAGATCACCTTGCCAGTGGTTCTCAGTGCGCCGTGTTCCCATCCAATTATTGGTATGAAAGACATTAATTGCACCTTCTGCATTTGGATCACACACTTGTTGAGGTAAGCTTGGCCTTATTCGATTGAGAGTATCAACAATGACGGGCACAGAACGAAAATTGGCTTCTTTTCCTATAATTTCTAAGTTCGGATGCTCAATTTTACCGCAGCCGGAACCATAAATTTTTTGCCAATGATCGCCAAAGAAACCGATTAATGGGCCATTGCTGGAATCCAAGAAACATCTCTTCAAGCTCTCTGCAAAAGTCGCTTCTGTATCTTGATACTCGTCTACAAAAAGCACCGGATAGCGTTTTGAGAACAGGTTCTGAAATTTAGGCTCATCAAGCAGCATAACCATGAATGACAAAACATCGTCATGGTGCAGCATGATTTTTTTATCGTCTATCTTCCGGTATCCTAGATCATATATAACTGCCTGAGTGTGGACGCCCTCGGCTTCTTCGATTTTTTCAGGCCAGGTTCTATGCGCTTCCACGAGATTAGCTCTCAAAAATGGCTGAAAATCTTTAATCAAAGACCAACAAAAGTGATGAATTGTTGATGAATAAATTGCCGGATGACTATCCGTTCTGGAAGTAATTTCATCAGCGGCTACATTCGTATAGGTAATACAGGCTATTTGCTGATGCTTGTTCACCAGTTCATTGCCTCTTTCATTTATTAGGTGCTTTAATGTTTCAATCAGGGAATATGTTTTCCCAGCTCCAGCACCGGCCTCAAGTAGGAAGCTTTTTCCTTCGGCAAGACATTGCCGAATTTTTGTAAGGGCGGCTTCTGATGCCTGTTCTGCCGGACTTAAAGCAGTATCGGTTGTCATGCCGCCTCTCTTTGTTCAGCGTCTTGGTTCTGCCGGGGCGGTAAAATATCAGAAGCAGCCAGCCAGCATAGTCCTTGTGCTATGTATAGGGGAACATTCCAGCCCGTTTTATCAATACCGTATTCTATGGCAAAGTTTGTTTTCTTGAATTTTTTGGCTTTGTTATAGGCTTCTGTAGCGTCTGCCGTGGTCAGTTCAAACGTCGTATGATTGGCAAGAATGAAAGCATCTTCAAAACTTCTGCCACAGGCCGCACCCGCCTGTTCAGGCACTTGATAGGCCAGCCGAACACGCCCCTTGGTTTTGTCATCCTCACTTTTTGTCAAAAGCTGGGCAGGCGTAACGTCATTACTAAACCATTCTTTAATGCAGCTATTGCTCGTACCGGTTCCAACCGCGACTTCGCAAGCTTTTGCATTACCGCCCACTGCATCAATATCTGTTATGATGAGAGTGCTGAGATTGAGGAAGCTTAGTAGGTCAAAAAATTTATGAGCATGATGTCCTCCCACTTGCATAACAGAAATATACTGACTGGATAGCTTCGGATCGCTTGCTCCACTAGATGCATCTACCTGTTTGATGATTTCTGGCAACATGATACGCTCTGTTGCTCCTTCTATCAGCACAATTTTATCAGCAAATAAAAGATCGCACCCCGTAAGAACCATATATTTATGCAGAAAACCTTTGTCCGGTGATGGTGTATCTACCAAGCCCTCTTTCAGATCTTTGATTTCGGCTGTGCGGATATTCTCCATCCCGTCTTGCGGGTGCGTTAAAAAATATCTCATGGCCTCAAATGGCGCTTTATTTGCCATGTGCGGTGAGTGCGTAGTAACGATGAACTGCACCGGCCATACCGCACGATTACCAAAGCTGCTAGCAAAAGTTTCGGCTATTTCACCGAGTTTGGCGATAAAAACTTCCTGCATTTGAGGATGAAGGTGAGCTTCCGGCTCTTCTATAAAAACCAGATGCATTCCCGGTGTTGAATCATTTGCTGTAAATGTCTTATAAAATTCTAAAAGTTGTAGCAGGATATATATGAGATTTCGGGTGCCAAGGCCGTTATAGGCTTCCGGAAGATTGATGCCATTCACACCCGCATAATGCACTTTGGTATGATTTTTAAGTAATCTCTCCACATCTAATGTGGTTTCTGTCCGTAAATTTGGATCACTTAACCCCGGATAGCCGAACATTGAAAAAGTCGGTAGCAGATTAGAAAGCTGAGCATTAAAACCTTCGTCAAGGCCTTGCTGAATATCCTGAATAGCGGCTTCCAGATTGGTTATAATTTCTTGATCTTCCTGATTGTCGGAGCTTGAAGCCGTGGTAAAAAGCTGCTCCAGAATGCTGCCCAAAATGTTATTCTTTTTCTGGTCTACTCCATCCTTGCGTATCGCATCATCCAAGCCTCGCTGCGCATTGATGAACCCAGATTGCAGAAGGGTATGAAGTTTACTGGCCTCCAAGTTTTTCTGGTTGGTGCTATCGTTCGGGTCTTCCGCATAAATTCTAGCAACATAGACCTTGGAAACTCGGTCTTTTATTGCTTTAAAGAAAACAGCTTTCTGCTCCTCAGTGGAAGCCTCTTCATTAATTTCAATATCCTCAAAAAGCGTACGCAATTTGCCTTTCTCAAGTTCATACCGGACTTTGATAAGGGCTTCGGTGCAATCAGTATTTAAGTCAATAATGAACTCACTTAATGGCCCATAAGATGCGGCATCACTTTCGTAGTTGACGGACAGGTTAATTTCTATAGCGGGAAGTGTTTCCCTTACCACAGGCTCTTCTTCATTTTCCAACTGTTGGTATGCTCGCCAAAATCTTTCATGGGCTGATAGTGAAAAATCCTCCAATCGAAAATAAGGAGTTTTGTCGGATAACAAGCGGCGAAAAAGTTCGGTCAAGGAAGTCTTCCCACTATTATTACGACCTACGATAACAGTGGCTCTGGTTTCCAGAGAAAGCTCAACGTTTTCCAAGAGACGGAAGTTTTTTATCTTAATTTTTTGTACGTACATCACAATTAAACCTGCAACCAATAAAATAGTTCTCCTATTGGTTCCAATCTAGTGTGTATCACCTGATTTTTCTATCAATTTATGGATTAATTAAAGGAACTTAGTTGTAACAACAACTTCTGCTTGATTCTTTTAAGCTATTGAGCGAACCTACTCATGCATGCAAAGTTTTGTATGCTGGGGCTTCAAAACCTCTTGTCGATAGCGGTTGGCATCAACCGTTATTGGTGCATCTCCTTCAAACGAAATGCACCGAAGATGTCGCTTTCCGACTTATGTCCGGGAGGCGGCAATGTATGTCCAATGCCTCGCGGCTAAAGATTGTCGCGCATGTCTCTATCGACACATGTTTTGAACTCCCGGTCACCAGTCTGATTTTGATTGGTGGCCTACGACAGTAAAGTGGGAGGCCATATGTTAACGTTGCAAGAATTATTGAACCTAAAAAGCAACCGCTTTGCAGATACAAAAATAAAGTTGGTGCGCCATGCGGGTGGTAGCGAGCAATATAGCGATCTAACCAAAGATAAATATGGTTTTCTAAATGACCAAAAAAACCAAGATAGAGAAGTATTTAAAGATTGCGATTATATCCTCTCTTTCATTGGGATGGAACGGAAACGTTCAATATTTGCAGGATGCTTCAAGGTAAATAGTGCTTCTCCTGTAGGTGATGGTTATCACTATGATCTTGAACCTATCTCTGTTTTTGACGAGTTTATAGACCGAGTCATGATTGATTGGGGAGGTAATAGTCGTGCATGGCATCAGTGGTACGATAAGAACCCAAAGGAAGTAGTCGAAATTCTGCCGAAGGGTTACATGGGTAATTTTCCCGGATTGCTGAATTTCGTATTGGATTTTGATGAACTGCAAAAACTAACCGCCAATCCTGAAGCCAATGCCGATTGGAGGCACCACCTTTCTGCAGTAAACGGCATCTACCTTATTTTGGATAGTAACACTGGACAGCAATATATCGGCTCAGCTTGTGGCAATGAGGGCATCTGGCAACGCTGGAGAAACTATGCTGCGAGCAAAACAGGGGGCAATAAAGAGCTTATCGCGCTTCTTGAACGAGATTCCAATTACCAGCGCCATTTCCGTTATTCAATATTGCAACCACTTCCCAGCAATGTGACGCAGAAGGAAGTGGTGCGAGTCGAGAATCTATATAAAGAGAAATTCGGCTCTAGAGCATTCGGGCTGAATGCTAATTAATTTAACAATCAGCCAGCTTGTACAAGAGGCCCGAAAATGCTACTATGTATTC
>JAQXAR010000056.1 GCA_029252805.1 Rickettsiales bacterium | reverse complement strand
GAGGCAGCTTAAGGGATGTACAAATGCTTGCTGGCCATTCGTCTTTACAGACAACTCAGCGATATATTGAGCATGATACCGAGGCCATGAAGAAGGTGGTACGACTAGTCTAATATCAGGAATGTGGTGAAAGTATGTGGTGAAACTTGATTTTAGCGATTCTATAAGATACTGTATTTATAGGAACAATAGGCACTAAAAAAGCAATGGCGGTGCTGTCAGATTAAAGCGCATTATTCTCCAAAAGCTTTGAGTCCTATGGAACTATGCATAGAGCTCTTGCTAGAGATCAACGGACCTTTGACGTAATTCCTTAAAGTTTCCTCGTTTTTCGATGTGACGTTGATGGTTAAAGTGATTGAGGAAAGAAGAGTGAATGGATGTAAACTTTTGCAATGATTGCATTGATCTAAACTTATTCATCCCCCTCTCCCGCCGTCGAAAATGAAGATGGGAATTCTCAACCTGATTGTTTTGATATTGTTTAGTTGTTTGTAAATGCATTGCACCCATATCTCTCAATGCAGCTTTATAAGAACGAAGCTTATCAGTCACAATCTCATTTGGAATTCCGTGACGAGCCATTAGCTTCTTCAAGACCTTAAGTGCTGCTTTCCTGTCTCGCCTCTTTGTAACGTAACAATCAAGAACCGTTCCCTCATGATCAACAGTACGCCATAGATAATGCAACTCACCATTAATTTTGACAAAGACTTCATCAATATGCCAACGCCAGTTTGATACTTTATGGTTCGCCGTTTTCTTCATTTCTTTAGAAAAAATGGAGCCAAACTTATTCCACCAATAACGAATCGTCTCATGGCAGACATCTATGCCTCGTTCATGAAGGATATCTTCGACTTGCCTCAAACTGAGCGGATAACGAATGTAATACATCACCGCTAGTTTTATGATTTCAGGACTGGTTTTGTAATATTTGAAGAGATCACTTTTGGACATAAAATGAAAATTATCACAGCTCGTGGCAAAAGATCAGTTTAATCTGACAAGACCAAAACGATGAAGAATAGTCCGATTTAATCTGACGAGATTGCTAGTATAGAAATTTTCAAAAAAATAACCCGACATAACGAAACCTTCAAAAGAGAAGGTACATCGTTATGCCGAGTTAGAGGGAAATGGCAAAAGTAGAAATCAAGAAATGTACCGCCCGTCGAAAGAGCGGTTTTAATCATTTCTTTCTATTTTTGCTAATACTTGGCAAAGACAGCAAGAAAACAGCTACCCAGACACAGGGCCAAACCATCCAGAATGATGGAATGTAAAAAGTAGCTAATGCCGCTACTGTTGTAGCGTAAAGGGATCTAAGGATAATATCCAGATCCCATACATCTAGGCTTTTTCTGCTATATTCAGAAAACATTATCAAACTCCCCAAAATACATACTGCTATCCAGAAGTATTTTGGAGATTTGATTTCCAAGTTTTCTGTAATAATTGCCCCCAAGGGAGGAAAAACAATCAGCACAGAGAATATGTGAAAAAAGTACTCTAGGCACCTTCTACTTCTTTCAGTTTTCAAAAAAAACATATGGATATATATGAAGCACAGCGGTTTCATTCCAACTGGAAAGTCCTCTCTGTGCTAAATTTAGAAAATTATTACTCTTCACTGAGTAATAATTTTTGTTCAATATATTGATATATTTCGAACACTGTGCCATTCGCTGTTTTTAACGTCAAATTGAATCTGGCGTTAAGCTGCATTCTGATGGCGATGCTATTTTTTTTTCCCATTTTTAGATCTCGCACCAGGTGATGGGAGTCCTTTATGGAGTGAGGTGGAACCTCTAATACTGAGGCAAGGATTCCAGTTATGATCGAAAATAGTTCTTCTCCATCTAGGAGAAGTTCTATCCGGCATTCCTTGAATATAGATCTGGGGTCAGTCCCCATAAATTCCACTTTTTTGAGGATGCCTGGGCGCCCCTCTCTGTCAAAAATTTTGAAGATAAGTGTATCTCCCTCTTCAACAGAGCGTGAAAAGTTCGGAGCGTTCTGTGGAATGATTTTTAATATTCCTTTCGGGCAATCTATGCACCGCAGGGTTTGGCTAAGAACATTAAATTCTATCAGCATGCTTTGAAAAAATTGATACATAGCGGTTTCATCCCAATTGGGAAGTCCTCTCATATGTATTTACTCTGCCCACTGAATGTGATGAGAGATTAGGTTATTTAGCGTTATTTAAGATGTCTCAAAACCATTAGCGTGAGCCTTTGGGTATTTTAATTGATACATTATAACAAAAAACCTAACTCACAGAGTCTAGATTAAGAAAATGACGCTTAGTATAAACAAAACGATCGATTACTTGTATGACGATTGTATGACATTTTTTGAAGCTGATTCCTAATAAAACTCTTTGAGTAGCATTCTTAATGCCTCCCAACTTCTCGCTAAACTACCATATAATAAATCCCCACTAAGTAGAGCCGCTCTTAAATGAAGTCAGTACAGAGAATGAAAGGTTAGTTTAAAACTATATTAATGTTTTTGCATTATGCTATCACTTTGGAAAGAGAATATGACCTCAGCATATACATATGAAGATTTTAAAGAAGCCGTTGGGCACATGGTCACCCCCCAGTTGTTTGTTCGATATTCATAAAGTTGAGCCTCTAATTATATGTTGATAACCATAACGTTATGGTTTATGGTTTGCATATGAATATTGATTTACTGACAGACAAAAAAGAACAACTGGATCGTTTCCGACCCATGCCGGATGCGCTCGTGCGTAATCTGGATGATTGGTTCAGAGTAGAGCTTACCTACACCAGTAATGCAATCGAAGGAAATACACTCACTCGCCGTGAAACTGCATTGGTGGTCGAGAAAGGATTGACCGTAGGTGGCAAGTCTCTCACAGAGCATCTAGAGGCCAATAATCACGCACAGGCATTAGATTGGGTAAGAGAACAATTCAATCGCAGGCCTTCCGAATTAAATGAAAATGACATCCTCACCATTCACAATATCATCTTAAAAGGAATTGATGATGAAAATGCAGGGCACTACCGTTCGGTCTCGGTTCGCATTTCCGGTTCAGCAGTCGTGTTACCCAATCCGCTTAAAGTGCCTGATTTGATGCAGGGTTTTATCGAATGGATACAAACATCTACTGACTTACACCCTGTCGAATTTGCGGCAGAAGTACATTATCGTCTAGTCACCATTCATCCATTCGTGGATGGTAATGGTCGTACCGCCCGTTTGCTGATGAATATGATTCTACTGATGCTTGGCTACCCTTCGGCTATTATTCGTAAGCGTGACAGATTGGCATATATTGGATCGCTAGAGAAAGCGCAATTAGGGGGAGCAAAAGATGATTTCATCAAGATTATCAAGAAAGCAGTAGATCGATCTTTAGATATTTATCTCAAAGCAGCTAGAGGCGAAGATGCAGAACCTGAAGAAGATAACAGCTTAATGAAAATAGGCGAGATTGCCAAAGCCGTTGGGGAGAATAACTCAACCATCCGTCATTGGACCAAAGAAGGACTTCTCGAAGTTGCGGAAATAACGGACCATGGTTACCAGCTTTATGCGCGCGATATGATTGAGCGAATTCAGCATATTCATGAACTAAAGAAACAGCGCCTAACACTTCAGGAAATTAAACTACAAATTTTATAGTTTTGAAAATTTTATCTAAAAAATACCGCCGCCGGTTCTTTCCAACTCCCCCTCGGGTATGAGTGCTATAAATCTATGCATAAACTTCCTGCCAGAGATCAACAGACCTTTGACGTAACTCCTTAAAGTTATCTCGTGTTTCGATGTGACGCTGATGGTTAAAATGATTGAGGAAAGAAGAGTGAATGGATGTGAATTTTTGTAATGATCCCATCGATCTAAACTTATTCATTCCTCTCTCTCGCCGCCGGAAATGAAGATGAGAATTCTCAGCCTGATTATTTTGATATTGTTCAGTTGTTTGTAAATGCATTGCCCCCATATCTCTCAATGCAGCTTTATAAGAAGGAAGCTTATCAGTCACAATCTCCTTGGCTCTGCCGTGCAGAGACATTAGCTTCTTTAGAACCTTAAGTGCTGCTTTTCTATCTCGTCTCTTTGTAACGTAACAATCAAGAACCGTTCCCTCATGATCAACGGCGCGCCATAGATAATGCAGCTCGCCCTTAATTTTGACGAAGACTTCATCAATATGCCAGCGCCAATTTGATGTTTGATGATTAGAATTTCTCTTCATCTCTTTAGAAAAGATTGCACCAAACTTGTTCCACCAATAGCGAATCGTCTCATGGCAGACATCGATGCCTCGCTCATGAAGAATATCTTCAACTTGCCGCAAGCTTAACGGATAACGGATATAGTACATCACCGCTAGTTTTATGATCTCAGGACTAGTTTTATAATATTTGAAGAGAGATTGCTTATACATAAAACGGAAAATATCACGACTTTCGGCAAAATGTTGGTTTAATCTGACAAGCCCCCCTTTGCCGTAAACTTAACGGATAACGAATGTAATACATCACCGTGAGTTTTATGATTTCAGGGCTGGTTTTATAATATTTGAAGGGAGATTGCTTGAGCATAAAATGAAAATTATCACGAATTTCGGCAAAATGTTGGTTTAATCTGACAAGACCTTCGCAGAGTTATTATGGAATTTGTGGGATTTTACAAAATGTTAATATCTATTTGATATCATGAATATATCTTGCTTAATAATAACAGGGGTTTTTAGATGGTTTCTTACACGTATGACGATTTTGAAAAAGTGATCAATCCGGTCATCCATACTGAAATCACGAAAGAGCATGCTGCTGCATTAGATACGACAGCACTTAATAAGGCTGGCGTAGAGCTGCAGGAAACCTTTGTGCGAGCAATATATAAGCATGCTCCACCAGCTATTGCTGATTTCCTTTATCTCAAAAGTCACTGCACACCCGAAAATGGTTATGGGGTTGATGAACATATAGGTGTTACGCTTTTTAGTGATGATTTTCTTCTCAAAAGCGAGACGGGCGATGGGGGAATAGCGGGATATGCTGTGCCAAAATATGAAGGCAAACCTGTGACCCTCCAAATGTCGATGGGTGCGCTTGGAGAAGGCACAGAAAGTTTTCATAGTGACGGGTCTTTGCATGAAGACTTAAAAGAATGGATACCAACAAGATCAGCCACTGCTGTCCATGAAACTATTCATTTGGCGCATAGCGAATATTTTAACTACGAAATCTCACCAGAGGCCGCAGGAAGTCGTAAGCTGGATCAATTACACACGGAAGTGATAAAAACTATCTTTGATGACTATGCCAACCAATATATCGATGAACAGATAGCACAATCAGGAGGAGGAGATCCTGTTGAGCTAAATAATCAGCTGTTTATCACACGGCTTGAAACAGACGATCCAAATCAGGCATTCCCTTCGATTGGCTCGAACCAGACGGAACATGATATCTTTGCAAATGTATATCATGATATGCAGCATATTTATGAGGGAGAGAGGCTGGCGGTTATCTCTGATGCCACACAAGCACATTTTGGTGAAAAAGAGTATGTTTCTGAGCATTTACCTGAAAAATTCTCGGATTATCTGCAGAAAACCTTTCCAGATTTGGCCGCCACCTATCCAGACACCAACCCCGTTCAGGCATATTTCAAAGATATAGTGGCGCTAAAAAGAGAAAGCTTCATCAAAAATGATAAGATAAGCCGTGAAAGAATGGCGTCTGGGTGGGGAATTGAAACAGATCCATTAACGGAAGCAGCGCTTACCTCATCGATATTTACTGACATGGCAAATACTGCAGAAGTCACAGGATCCGTTACCTTAAAAGGAGGAGAAAACCGATACCTCGAATATATGAGCTTACCTGAGTCTGATAGAAATTTCATTGAGATGGGTTTCAAGCTTATGGATAGAAAGATTGAAGGATTACAGGGAAAGGATGTGATGGAAGCATTACAGACTGCTCTTGCTGAAGATAATGAAACACAGAACATGACACATGCTCAGGTCACAGAAAAACAACGAATGCTCGAATATTTTGCTGAAATTCCTACCAATCATAATAATCAGTTATTTCTCAGTGGCGAGGGCAGGATAACACAAGAAGACAAAGCACTTGTTCTGCCGCACGGAAAACGTTTCATGGATAGTTTTTTTGCAGATGTGGCACAGAAAAATGTTGAATTAGCTCAGGATCTGGGAATTGACCCTGCAACACTCAGAGCACCTCAAGAGAAAATCTCAACTACACAGCAGCAGGCAGCAGAGCTCGTTAAGGAAAACCTAGATTCTCTCCCTCCAACCATCGCTCCCCTTGCCGGGAAAGAAATAAAATTAGCTCCAACGGCAGCCAACATCAACTTCGCTACACCTTCTCACACGCAAACGTTATGAACTTTACTGCGAAATTGTTAATCAATCGTGGTCATTCGGCGCATAGGTTTTATTATCTAAATTTTTCTATTGATGGCAGAGTTGCCTATTACTTTGTATTGATTGATCCGCCCAAAGAGCCTGCTTTTTTAGTCGAAATGCAGAAAAATGAAGGGATGATTGATCTTGAAGAATTCGCTTTAGAGATTGTTGCTCGAGGCTATGGTATACCGTCCCAAAACCTAAAAGAAGAAATGCAGCAAAAGTACGGCATTAAGTTTGAGGGTGAATAGAGTAAATTACTCACTATTTTTGATCCTGTCAGATTAAACCGCACTATTCTCCGAAAGCCTCTAACGCCATAAATCTATGCATAGATTTCCTGCCATAGATCAACGGACCTTTGACGTAAGTTCTTAAAGTTGTCTCGTTTTTCGATGTGACGTTGATGGTGCTGTCAGATTAAAATGAAAATTATCACAGATTACTCAGAAAGGTTCAGTTAATCTGACAAGACGTGCCAGAAACCATACAATTCATAACAACACCAAAGTGGAGCTCGCCTCCGTCACGAAACTAAAGCCTAGCAAGCGCAATGCTCGCACGCATTCGGCGAAACAGGTCACGCAGATACCTCATCAACGAAGAGGAACTTTTCACAGAAGACAGCTTGCTCATGTTCAAGTCCATCCCACAAAGCACCAGCACTACCCAGCAAGAGAAAGAGGAGCGCCAAAATAGCTACCTTCCTTGGAATGATGAGCAAATCTTAAAACTTTGGGAGGTCGCCCAGAAAGAAGACCGAAGGAGCCTTATGGATATAATGCTGCTTGGTATGTATACAGGCGCAAGAATTGATGAATTACACAATATTCAATGCATCCATGTATCGAATAATTCCCTTGAAATACCCGATTCCAAAACTTCAAGTGGACTCAGAACCATCCCTATTCACTCCAAGATTCAAGGCACCATAAAGAGGCTACTGAATGATAGTAAAGATGGCTATCTACTCCCCTCCAAAGCTAAGAATAAGTACGGCAAGCGCTCTACAGCAGCCAGCAAGGAGTTTGGTAATTTCAAAACCAAGCTAGGTTATAAGAAAAAGACGCATTGCTTTCATTCATTTCGCTGCTCTTTAATCACTAAATTTGAGCGCGCCAAAATATCAGAAGTCGTTGCCGCAAGAATCGTAGGGCATAAAATATATACCATGACATACGGCACCTACTCTGAGGGATTGACAGGAGAAGATAAAAAAGAAGCCATTGAGAAGATTGATTACCCCCTACCCCATCCATTGAAATAGAGCGGGGATACCCTAATCTCTGGCGGCCTTCTTTCTAGCATCAATTTTCTTACGCACATTCTCAGGAAGCCTCTCATTAAATAAAAACTTTTTCTTCTTGGGCTTAGCAATCAACTCTTCAACTACTTCATTAATTAGCTCAAACAGCGCACCAGAGATGTCCCTGTTATCGTTGAGGTCTATTTGACCTGGATGCACTGCCTCATTTCCAATTACCCTCACGATGTCTAGAGCCTCTTGTATATCGCTATCCAGTCCATTTTTCACCAAATCGTCTATTTTATCATTTAATGTATTTCCCTTTGCCTCCAAATACTCGCATAGCTTTTCACAGCACAACCTCAGTAGCGCTGCTGCGGCAGAAGGTGAGATATTATGTACTTGCCTTGCCTCATTATAAATGGCTTTAATTTCTTTTGGCATTGCTTCATTTGGTGGAACTTCAACATCGTTGAATGGATTAACCAACTTATCATGTATCCAAAGAGCGGCCTTTCCGCAGCTTGGCTCCCGGCAGAGACTGAAGAAAACATTTCCAAGCTTGTAATTACAGTTTGGGGGTTTTTCCGTTTGTCGCGGAAGAAGCTCTCCAGACTCTGATAAAACAGCGTCATCTAACCATCTTTTCTGCGTTATATCGTCTAATGCATCATCACCCGCTTCTTCTTTAATACGGTTTATGAGCCCTTCTATATCTTTTACATTATTTAGTTCTGGCACCCCCCCCTCATCTCGGATTTGCTCTCCGTAGCAATCAAACCACAAATGCGGAGTCTTAGTATGACAGTGAGGACAGTGAAATGCTGTGAGCTCTACTGAGGGAAATGCATATTTCTTTTCCATAAAATTCTCTTTACTGCTTTTATATTGAGTTCATACACAATTCGTAGACCAAAGAGAACCAGCATTATTGCCAAGCTTTACGAGCTTGAAACACCACAATCGCCACAAGATTAGTTAGTATCCCCAATCGGAATCCGAACTCAAAACCAAGGAAGCACCTCAAACAACCTCTCCAAAGCCACTAGAGGGGGCCTGCAGGGGACATGGTGGGGGTATGGGGTATGCATGTAGCTGCCTCCCACAAAATTTCAAATTTGAGAATTGTCAGGTGCTTTTAAAGACTATCTAATCTTTCTATAGCAATCACTACCAGCCTCTATTGTACAGCAGATATAAGACCAATTAGAGTGAGAGCCTAGCTCCTTACTTTCAGCATATCTGTAGGCCTTGCTCTGACATGACGATGTACCTTTAGTAGAACCAAGATGAACTTCTCGGTCATTTGGCAAGTAAAAATACACGTTCACTCTTACATTTTCATATTCGGAAATGGGCAAGGTTTCAGGTGGCTCTAGACTGTCTTTATCATCACCGCCAGTTAACTGGCAGTACCCAAGTAATGCGAATGCTGATAGCCAGAGAGCGCCTTTAAAAAGAGCTTCAACGAATTCGCACAAAGCAGCCCACTTTGCTAGAAGAGCTTTTAGAAAGCCCTCAGGGTTTTCATTGTTTGCTGACATGATAAAACTATTCTGGAGCTCTCTCACCCCATATTATTGGAAGGACGTATTCGTTGTCACTCATATTACCGCCATGGAGATACTCTTTCACCTCTGCACCAATCTTGCCTTGTAATTCCCCCAAAGCATTACATGAAGCTATCTTCTGTTGTATGAGCCCAATATCTTTCATTTCGGAAAGTAAAATGCTGTAAGCTGGATACTGGACATCGTATATAGAAGCATGAAAACCTTCATGATTCGACATTGAATTTCGTAACTTCAGAATTAACTGTTCTGCTTCACTCTCTGACGCTTCAGCAAGCGAATGCTTAGTGAAAAACCTTCCGTAATCAGATAATGCGAGTAACATTTGAGAGGCTATCTTTGCACCGTTCTTAGTGCCATTCATGAGCTCCGCCCTATTAACATCCCCCTCCTGTTTAAATAAATCACTTCCTGTTGCGTATACGGCGGCACAGTCTGAAAACTTCTTAGCCAAACTATACTGAGCATTTGAAAGCTCTATCAACACATCATCACCTTCAACAGGCAGCTCTGCTAATGAGTGATTTGAGAATGAAATAATACATATAAAAGCCAATAGTAAGCTTATGTAGTGACAATTTATATTTGTGGCCATAGCGCCCTCCTCTGGTGATTGGGAGGTAAAAATCACGATAACAGTCGCGCCCATCCTATTCAGGCAAAGCCCTGTTTTATTCAGACGGACTCCCAGCCCTAAGGTAGAAGCCCAACTTCACGTAGTTGGATAAACGCTGTTATTTGGATGATTTTTAGCACCCACTGAACCGATTTGGATTCAGCCATTGAACCATAGAGGAAGTTTTGCGGGAGGCAACTATTTAAGAAAGCCCGTTAGTTGCCCTAGAGCCCTGCGAGTGGTATAGTGATTATATTGGTGCTTTGGCAATCCGCTAGCTAGCATGAATTCTCTACATCCATTTTAAGGCACCTTTTAGCCTCATACAGAGCCTTTAGTATTTTAGGCTACATGGGCGGCATGAATTTCACTAGAGCGCCCCATGACACCTTAAAATCAACCTAACGGTATATTCATGTAGTATATACGGTCTTCATCTTAGGACTCTCGGCAGCGGGAAAATGTGGAAGTGCTGACTCTAGAGTCTTGGGGATGAAATCATAGGCATAATTACAATGAGTTAGCCCTACCTCACCCCTTAAACCGTCAAGTGCTTTACTAGCACCCCCTAGAGATAACTCCATTAGTAATCAGAAGAATACAAATAGAATATTATAACCTTAATTACCTCTGTAACCATTACTAGAAGCTATTTATAGAGATAATGTACCTAGTAATGAAATGAGAGGCTAATAATATAGATTATAGTCCTTATAGTTAATCCTACCAATCAATCCTTCCTTCTAGTTAAATAATAAGCCATTCCTAAGAGCTCCTTAGAGCCTTTAAGTGCCCTTTAATCCTATCCTTCAAGCTAGGCTTCTTGAATAGTTTACCTGCAATCATACCTGAAGTAACGACCTCTGCAATCTCACCTGAAGGTTTAAGCTCTATGCCTTCTAATAGTCGGTTATTTTGCTGGGCTGATTTTAGTAAGCCCACTAACCCGCTATTGTAGGCATCACTGAATTGCTGACCATCTGCGACTCTTGTAGAGCCCTTAGCAACCTTCTTACCTAGCTCTAAGGTCGCCTCAAGTTCCTTATCAATGCCCTTAAAGAGCCTCTTCAAGTCCCCCGCTTTGATAACTTCACGGCCTTTGCGGGATTCCCTATCTGCTATATCATTAAAGAACACTCCCTCTAATTTATAGAAAGTGCATTGCTTCGTATCTTGCCATGCCGCCTGTCGTTCAAGTTGAGGGAGCCAGTGGTTAATCTCTGCATTTTCTTCAGTGACGCCACTGGTCTGCCTTGTAATCATGCCTTCGATAATATCTATATTCATGGATTCTGGCACGTTAGGGAGTGACCGAATTTGCTGCGTCATCGCCATCTTCATCATATCAGCTAATAGCCGCTCTTTTGAGGCCTTGCAGATGAAGCTATCATGCATACATAGCGTTACCAATCTCCTGCGAGCGCTCTACAACTGCTTCAACACCTGTCGATTCAGGGAAGTCAGCATCAAACTCAATATTATCACCAAAATCATTAGGCATCACCAACCCTTATTACAATTCTCACATCCGCACAACCGCACCAATTAAATCATCAAAACCATAACTCGTTAGCTAAGTACAATTATATAACAAGCCTAGCATTCACAGTACCCTCAGGGGCGTTAGGATTTGACTTAAGGCATATCTTATTATATTAAAGTATATATTAAATATGATATAACTAGATAAAGCAGGTAATACTATGCTTACCAAACAAGCCAAAACACTCACTGAGAAGCAGCAAAAGGTCGTAACGGACTATCTGAAAGACACTCAATACCCCGAAAGAAACCACCTTATGTTTCTGCTATCCATCAAGGCAGGATTACGAGCTAAGGAGATATCAGGCCTGACGTGGGAGATGATGACAGATGCTGAGGGTAATCTTACAGACACCATCAAGCTCACCAACGATGCTAGCAAGGGCTCTAAGGGTGGTAGAGTCGTTTATATGCATCCAAAGCTCAAAGAAGC
>JAQXAR010000055.1 GCA_029252805.1 Rickettsiales bacterium | reverse complement strand
AGAGCATTTTAATCTGTTCTTGAAAGAATGTGAGTGGAGGTTTAATATGGGCACACCAAGTGACTTACTGGCAGACCTGAAAAAGTTGCTCAAAGAATATTATTAGGTGTCAGCCCCTTAGATTTTATCTGCAGTAATGTAGACTTAATAGTACAGACAATCTCATTGTCCGTTAGAGAATATGTTCGACTTCTCTACGTATTTTAGAACTTGTATTTAAATCAATTAATTATGTCTGATTCAAGAAATTCAGTCGATGGTTCAATGGCTCTTTCCCTGCTGGTGACAGCAGTTGCAGTAATTCTTCTCGGCACCATGCCCGAAAGTGACTATGGAAAAGGAGCCATTTTGGTTCTGTTAGCAGTAGGTGCGTATATTCTGAAGGTAGCAGATTCTGATGATAGGAATAAAAACCTATCAGGCGGAGTTAATATCTTAATTGCATTGGCATTTCTGGCATTCAACATGTTCGGAACTGTTGATGTTCAAGAGGAATTAACCTATGCGCGTGCTGCAACAGGGCTCCCAAAAAAGGAGATTGCTCGGTTAAATACTTTGGTTGATCTGAGGTGCCAGAGTAATATTTCGGAAGAAGATGTTCTACAAGAGGTGGAATATCTAAACCCGAAAACAAGTATCCTGCAGCTGTTCCTTCCTTCAGAAGCTCCTGAAGAAGTTGAAGAAGAATAACCAAATTTTTTAACCATTAAATTAACTGCCTATGCATCAAAAAAACAGGACTTTCTAGATTACGCGTGTATCGCGTATCTCGAAGGTCCTTTTTTGTGTCTAAAATTTGGAAACTGGTAGGGGCAGAGGCTATCGTATTGAATGTTTAAGTATTTGTATAACAAGAAAAATAAATATATTATGCTCCCTGTATACCCCTATTCATACCCCTAAAGCAATTTGCTTCCCTTGTACTGTTAGTAGACTGCCAAAAGAAACTTCTCCTCCTTTATACCAGCATCATTATTTTACACGCAACAAAATTTGGGGCACTTAATAACTCTTACATATTTACCCAACAGGTGAGGAGTGAGAGCTATGGATATTATAATTAAAGACCTAAGAGAAAATTTTGAACAGCTGATTAAATTACGCTTTTCGGGTAATTACACGCATGAAGATGGGGTCACTGTTGGCAGAGAAAAGGCTGAGGCGGTGTTAAGGCTCTCCAATGCCATGTATGAACACTTCACACGTTTCGCTATTGAGAGCTTGCTGAGAGAAGAATTCGGCACAGATAAGATTAATGAGGCCAATGCAGCAGAAGCTAGAGAAATGTTTGCTTTTATGCTTTCAAAGGTTCAACCCATAGCAGGCTACAACCAACTAGAAATTCTTAAGAATGGCTTAGAAGAATATGATGTAAATAAAACTCCTGCTATTTTTGATAGAGCAAGTCATCGCCCAGCCAAGGTCTATAGAAAGCAAGAATGCAGATTGAAATTATTAGCGTATATATATTTCTTCAATGGGCGAGGTGATACTCTTGATGCAGCTGCAGAAAGAGTAAGAGAAGCTATAGGGGAAGGGTCTGTAAATTCTATTTTATCTTGGAAGAAGGAAAGAGCAATCGAAGTAGATAACACCCTTGGTGAAGGGCAACTAAAAGTAAATGTAGATAGCATCTGTGCAACCGCCAAAGCAATGGGTGGGGTAGTGGCTGAATATAATTCAGCGAGCGAAGCTCAGCAAAAAACCGAAGAGTTCTTAGGCCTTATGGTGGAAGCGCAGAACATTGAAGAGCACTACAATGATGATGACTTTTTAGGAGTAGCAGCCCTTTACCGAGCAGCTACTTAATAGGGGGATTTTTATCTTTTTTCCTTCCCTGCCCAAATATTATTTTTTTCTCCATCATCCACTTGTAACCCAGCGAACAAGGAGAGATACAGATGGATACACAAGCAGAATTACTAACAATCAATCAGGTGACGGATACGTACAATTTTAGCCGTAGTTACCTGTACGAACTTTTCAAGAGCGGTGAAATCACGCGCATACAAATGGGTAAAAAAGTTTTAGTGCGCAAAACTGTCATTGATGAATGGCTCGCCAAGTTAGAAAAGCGAACGATAGAGATTGATGACGCGCTTATTCGAGAGCGAGAAGTAGTAACTAAAAGGCTGCTGAGTACATAGCCCCCCTAGTGTTTTATTTGCGAAGCCAAGGCTGATTTAGGTGCATCAGATAGCAGCTTAGCAAAGTGATGCTCTGCTTGGAGAGAGGTACTAGGTGTTCTCTGTTACCTTTCATGCGTTTTGCGGGAATTACCCATGTTTTCTTTTCAAAGTCTATTTCTTCCCAGCGTCCGCCACGTAGTTCATTACTTCTGAGGAAAGTTAGCAATGTGAGTTTGGTAGCGTTAATGCTGGCGGGAAAGTGTCGTCCTTGGTTGATGCTAATGTTGCGGAGTAGTTGGCCTAGTTCTTTGAAGGGTATCGCAGGGAAGTGTTCTGATTTTGGTGCGGTGAGGCTCCCGCGAAGATTGTAGGCGGGGTTATTTTCAGCAATGCCTCGGCTGATAGCATATTTAAAAACAGACTCACAATATTGGCGAGTTCGGTTGGCTAGGTCATGGACTTTTCGTGCTTCCATTTTATCTAAAACAGCGGCTAGCTCGGTAGTTTTAATTTCAGTAATTGGGTGGTTGCCAATGTACGGGAAAACATCTTTTTCCAGCCTCCGCAGAATATTGAAGCCGTGACGTTCTGACCACGTATCTACTTTCTTCCCATGCCACTCTAATGCGAGTTTCTTAAAGCTATGCTCATGCTTGGCTATTTGCGCCTGCTTTTTTAGTTTTTTGAGGGTGTTGGGGTTTTGTCCCTTTTTGACCCACTCATTGACTGTCAACGTTTCCTGACGAGCGGCGGCTAGTGAGATAGCGGGGTAATCTCCTATGGTGTAGGTCTGCTCTTTGCCATGAAAGTAGAACTTCTTGCGCCATTTCTTCGTTCCGCTGGGATTTACATGGAGAGATAACCCATACCTATCAGACAGTTTGTAGAGTTTTTCCTTAGGCTTAGCGGCTTTGCATTTTGCGTCACTTAGGGGTACGGACATTTAGTGCTCCATTACTATACCCCTATACATACCCCTTAATTACGTGATCGTCCACGGTTAATGGTGTGCAGTGGTGGACGAATATAGAGTATAAGTGTTTGGTTTTATATAGTTTTCAAACATTCATGGAAGGTGGTGGAAATGAAACTGGTAGGGGCAGAGGGACTTGAACCCCCGACAAAGACGTTATGAGCATCCTGCTCTAACCAGCTGAGCTATGCCCCCACCGTGATGCAGGCTTAGCAAGCATTGCTTATTAGTGCAAGAACGCTTATTTTCATTTTGATTTATTTTATTAAAAATAAAATGGCGCTCACATGCCGCGCATGCTACGCCAGAAATCTGGCGGGCTGACTCTGTCAGCCTATCCGCCAGCTTGGAAGCAATAATGACTGATACTTATCTCGAATTTCCACAAATTGATCCGGTGCTTTTTGAAGTGGGGCCTTTGGCGATCCGTTGGTATGCGCTGGCTTATGTGGCCGGTATCTTTATTGGCTGGTGGTTGCTGAAGCGTTTGAGCGATAAGACGACCCCGCCGCTCATGGGCCCTAAAGCACTCGATGATATTATGCTTTATGCGATTTTTGGTATTATTCTGGGCGGGCGCTTGGGTTATGTGCTGTTCTATAATCTGCCTTTCTATCTAGAGAATCCATTGATGGCCCTACAGATTTGGAAGGGTGGCATGAGTTTCCACGGGGGCTTAGCCGGTGTAATTCTGGCGATGATATTATTTGCCCGTCGCTTTGAAATTCTGTTTCTAAAATTGATGGATCTACTGGCTGTCGTCGCGCCGATTGGGTTGTTTTTTGGCCGTATTGCCAACTTTATCAATGGCGAATTATGGGGCCGTGTGGCGGATGTGCCTTGGGGAATGATTTTCCCAAGTGGTGGTAATATCGTGCGCCATCCAAGCCAGTTATATGAGGCGGCGTTGGAAGGGGTCGTGCTATTTGTGATTCTATTCATTTTGATTTCATGCACACGTGTTCGCGAGAAGGCGGGGATGCTTTCTGGGTTGTTTTTGCTGGGTTATGGTGCCGCTCGCGGGTTTGTTGAGCAGTATCGAGAGCCAGATCAGCAAGTCGGCTTTCTTTGGGAGTCTCTCACGATGGGGCAGTTGCTTTCCACGCCGATGATTCTGGGTGGTTTGTTCCTCATCTTCTGGAGTTTACGAAAGCGCGATGTCGCTGCTTAATATAATCGAAGGTAAACTTCCCTTAAGCGTGCATGATTATATGCAGCTTTGTTTGCAGCACCCTGAATATGGCTATTATCGCAAAGCGGTGGCGGTGGGCAAGCAAGGTGATTTTATTACCGCGCCTGAGATCAGTCAAATTTTTGGCGATTTAATCGGCATGTGGTTGCGCGATGTGTGGCAGCAACTGGGCGAACCTGAATTTCACCTGGTTGAATGTGGACCGGGTCGCGGGACGCTTTCAGCAGATGTTTTGCGGATGCTACCGCCGTGCAAATTGCATTTGGTGGAGAGTAGTGAGACGTTACGTGAAGCTCAGAAAGAAGCGCTGTGGAAGCATAACCCAACGTGGCATGATGATCTATCAACGCTGCCTAACGACAGGCCGCTGCTTATCATTGCGAATGAATTTTTTGATGCATTTCCGGTGCGTCAATGGGTGGGAGATGAAGAGCGCAAGGTAGTTGAGGGCTTGGCTTTCTCCCCCCAAGGTGAGGTAACGCGCGAAGAATCTCCGATGGCGAGCCAGATTATGGCACAAATTTGCGAGCGCTTGAAAGCGCAAGGTGGCGTATTTTTGACGGTAGATTATGGCTATTTGGAAGGTGCGGGCGATACGTTGCAGGCGGTAAAAAAGCATACGTTCCATAACCCATTGGAAACTCCTGGAGAGGCGGACTTAACGTCTCACGTTGACTTCTCGGCGTTAAAGAAAGTGGTGGAGAAGGTGGAATGCATGCTGATGCCTATCGTCACGCAGGAGAAATTCTTGCGTAGTTTGGGTGGTGAAATTTGGCTGCAAAAGCTTTTGCTGAAAACCACTGAAACCCAAGCACAAAAAGACTTGCAAGAGGGCTGGCTTCGGTTAACGTCTCCTGCGACGATGGGCGAGCTGTTCAAGGTGATGGCGGTATTACCCAATTATGAAATTCAACCGGGCGGATTTGCGTAAATGACGACGAATGTAAAAGCAGAAAATTTGGAGAATCTCGATGGGATTACTCATGGGTTTTTCACGCGCCAAGGCGGGGTATCGACGGGTATTTATGCGAGCCTAAATACGGGCCGTGGATCGAATGATAGCCAGCAAAGTATTGGCGAGAATCGTGCGTTGGTGCGTAAAGAAATGGGCGCGGATGCGCTCTGCTCGCTTCATCAAACCCATTCGGCAGATGTGATTGAAGTGACGATGCCATGGGTGCCGAGTGACCTGCCTAAAGCGGATGCGATGGTGACAAACCGTGAGGGGTTGGCATTGGGCATTCTAACGGCAGATTGTGTGCCAGTGCTGTTTGCTGATGTTGGCGCGGGCGTGATTGGTGCGGCTCACTCGGGCTGGAAAGGTACGCAAGCGGGCATTATTCAGAATACTGTAAAGGCGATGGAAAAATTAGGTGCTGAAGCCTCACATATTGTGGCGGCAATTGGCCCATGTATTTCGCAAGAATCGTATCAAGTGGATACGTTATTTCGTGCAAATCTGATTAGTGCGGATGAGCGAACCGTAGAATTTTTTGAACGCGATAGCGATCAGCCAACGCATTATTTATTTAATTTGAAGGCCTATGCTTTGTTGCAGTGTCAGCGAGCGGGGCTTAGTAACATCGAAACGTTGAAAAATAATACATACGCGCAAGAAGATTTATTTTACAGTTACCGCCGCTCTTGCCATCGCAACGAGAGCGATTATGGTCGGCAAGTCTCGGCAATTATGCTGCAAGAATAGGCCGCGTCGCCTCTTAACGGTTTTGAAAGTTTTTCGTCATAAAATGATGCTCATAATCTAACGATATAGGCAGGCAGTATATTCATGAGACTATTCAATAAACTTCAAAACTTCCCCCATTCCTTTTATTCTCAAAAGCTTTATCAAAATGCGGCGAAATTATGGGGTGGGCTTGGGTTTTCCTATCTGTGTATTTTAGCAGCATTCATCGTGATCATCTTCTCTCTATATGCTGTTACGCTCGCCGAACGAAAAATATTTACACAGGAGATGCACGAGCTTAGCCAAGTCAAAGCCATGGAAGTCATCGAGCAATTGCCCGCTTTACAGTGGAAAAAGGCGACTGGGGTGCAGCTATTGAATGAAGAGAAAAATGGCACTGTCATTCACCTCTATTTGGACGGTGAAGCTTCTCCCATTGCGCTTATTGATACAGAGATGGGTGTTGAAGAATGGGGAGGGGTGCCTCCTATATTGATCAATTCCACAGGAGTCTACGCCAAATCAGATCGTGAAACGAAAAGCCGTAACTGGGCAGATATGGGGCTGGAAGAAGGACAAGTATTGGATCGAACGCTTGCCATTGCTGTATTTGATAAATCATCCGAATGGATATGGGAAAACCGTTTTATCTTCTATGTGGTGTTCTTTTTCCTCGCATTAATTTATCTCTGTCTTTTGCATATGGTGCAGGCGCTTATTTTCGGCGGGCTTGGTCTGATTATGAAATTAGGTTTCAAAGTGAAGCTGGAATATGATGCCATGGTGCGTATCGCCGCTATCGCGCTAACACCCGCTATTTTGATTGATTGGCTGCTCTTTGGTGTGACAGGTGCGGGTATGAATGTGCTTATCTTTAGCCTCCTTACGCTAGTTTATATTGGTTACGCTTTATCTAGCCTTTCTAAACAGGAAACGCTTCACGAAGAATCAGAATAGGTCCTCACACCATCGAAGAATTTACTTTTGGGTAAATTCATGCTTCAAACGCATGATAGTAAATAAAGGAGCATAAAATGGCGGGCATTCCGATGGATCAGCGCGACGGCTGGATTTGGTATAATGGTGAGTTCGTGGAGTGGAAAGAGGCTAAGTGCCATATTCTTAATCACGGTTTGCATTACGGCTCCTCTGTGTTTGAGGGGCAGCGCGCCTATAATGGTAAAATCTTTAAATTAGAAGAACATACGGCGCGTTTGCGTTTCTCGGCGAATGAGTTGGGTTTTGATTTGCCTTACACGAATGAGGCGCTAAATGCAGCGTGTCTAGAGGTGCTAGAAAAGAATAACCTGAATAATGCTTATTTTCGCCCTGTTGCATGGCGTGGGTCAGATACGCTCGCTATTTCGGCGCAAGATACGCGAATCCATGTGGCGATTGCGGCATGGGAATGGCCAAGCTATTTCAGCAAAGAAGATAAAATGAAAGGCTTGCGTCTTTCATGGTCAAAATGGAAACGTCCGTCGCCAGAATCGGCTCCGGTTCATGCGAAAGCGGCGGGTTTGTATATGATCTGTACGCACGCAAAACATGCGGCAGAAGATGCGGGTTATAATGACGCTCTGATGTTGGATTATCGCGGCTATGTTGCAGAATGCACGGGCGCGAATATCTTTTTCACGACCAAAGAAGGTGAAATTCATACGCCGCTTGCCGATTGCTTCCTCAATGGCATTACGCGCCGTACCGTGATTCAGCTGGCCAAAGAGAATGGTTATAAAGTGGTGGAGCGCCACATTATGCCCGATGAGATCGATCAATTTGTTGAAGTGTTCGTCACAGGCTCGGCGGCGGAAGTAACACCCATCGGTGAAATTGATGGCATCCATTACACGCCAGGCGAAATTACCCGCAAGCTGGACGAAGCTTATATGACCGCTGTAGGAGCGTAATATGACTGATAATATTATTGAATTCACGACACCTGCGCAGGTGCAGGCGGGCTGTGACTTATTGGAACAGATGTATCCTAAGCAACCGGCAGGGCGTGTGCATAATTATATACCAAGAATGCTAACAGAAGGCGGCTGGAAGATGATCGGCATTATGGGCATTGAGCATACAGAACGGGCAAATGCGGTTATTCTTTATACGACTGGTGTTCGTATGTTTTGCGGAAAATATATGCAACTTGATAGTTTGTTTATTCGTCCTGAAGCACGCCGTCGTGGGTACTCAAGCGCGATTTTTGACTGGCTGGAAGTGAAGGCGAAAGAGTTGGATTGCGACCGATTGCTGCTAGAGTCCCTCGTTGAAAGTTTCAACGCGCATAAATTCTTCTTCCGGCAGGGCTATCATGTGCGCGGTTATGTCGTGAATAAGTTGCTGAATGATAAATATGAAAGTTAAAATCTATTGTCATCGGCAACAGGCTTGTTTATAAGCAATTCCAGTGAATAAGGAGTGCCCAAATGGCTGATACATTGCAAGTTGAACTCGTAACCCCTGAGAAAATGTTGTTTTCAGGTGAAGCAACCATGGTGGAAGCACCGGGTGCTGAAGGTGATTTTGGTGTGTTACCACAGCACTCTCCGTTGGTTTCATTGTTGCGTGAAGGCGCGGTAACGATTCACACAAACGGGACGGTAAAAGCGTTTAACGTGACAGGTGGTACGGCTGAAGTGAATGAAGCCGGTATCGTGATTCTTGCTGAATCCGCTGAGGAAGTCTAAATCTCTCTATAAGCTTGCTTTTAAAGCAAAAATGACGCAGAATTTGTCCTAAAGCAGACAGGAGTCACGAATGCTATATTTATCTCGCAAATTAGGCGAATCGATTATCGTGAATAACACGATTGAACTACAGGTTATTGAAGTTAAAGGTAAATCCGTGAAGCTCGGTTTCACGTTTCCGCCGGATGCTAGCGTGTTGCGCAAGGAGATTTTTGATAAAATCTCCGCAGAGAACGTCGCGGCTCAATCGCAGGATTCTGCCGGATTAGACGATTTACTCTCCGCCGTTGAAGGCAGCAAAACCGATGGCTGATGGCATTGATATCACCGATACTGGTGAGCCAGAGAAAAAGCCAGTTGAGGTGACCAAAGCCGTTGCTTTAAAGCATGAACAGGGTGAGGGCACGGCCCCGCATATTGTCGCAAGCGGTAAAGGCCATGTGGCTGACCAAATTATCGAGATGGCTTTTGCTAATGGCATCAAAGTACGCCAAGATACAGATCTAACAGAACTTTTAACCCAATTGGATGTTGATTCGCCAATTCCGTTGGAAGCGTATGCAGCAGTAGCGGAAATTCTTGCTTACGTGTATAAAGCTAATGCTGCTTATGGCGGCAAGGAGATAACATGACGAATAATATACAAGGCCCAACGGCTAAAGAGTTGGTTGAAAATTTGCAGGACTTTATGAAGCGCTGCGAAAAGATGCTGGATAAAAATATCGAACCTGATTTGACGGGTTTAGATGAGCAAGTGGAAGCGCTCTCGGGCATGATGCACGATCTGCGGTTTGACGAATTGAAAACAATGCAGCCGGTGTTGCAAGGGCTGATGCAGCAATTGCAGGATCTTGAAACCCAGCTCAAGGCGGAGCGTGATCGCGTGCGTGATAATGTTCAATCGACCGGTCAAAAGAAGCAAGCGCATACGGCCTATCAAAAGGTTCAGGGCAGCTCGGCTGATACTCCGGATGAAGGTGAAGATTAATGGAAGAAGTGGGCCTGATTAGAGCCATTGCCTCTTTTGCCTTTGTGATAGGGCTAATTTTACTGCTCTCATGGGGCTTAAAACATCTGCGCGGGACGCGTTGGGTGGAGAAAGTGCAAGGCCCGCGCCGGCTGCAAATGGTTGAGCAGCTTTACCTCGATTCGCGTAATAAACTCGTTCTGGTGAAATGCGATGAAGAAGAGCATTTGCTGATGATAGGGGGCGGCCATGAAGTGGCCAAGCTGAATGCAAAAGCGGCAGCAAAGGCGAAGAAGAAATGACGCGTCTTTTCTCTCTTATCATCGCCGTATTCTTAGCGGTAGCGCTTCAACCGGTTGCGGCGGAGGCTCAGGCATTTTCGCTTGATCTAGGTGCGCTGAAAGACAGTGTGGGCGGCGGTTCAGCTGCGGCGCGCATGATTCAAATTATTCTACTGGTCACGCTACTCAGCATGGCGCCGTCTATCTTAATCATGATGACGAGCTTTATACGAATTGCGGTAGTGCTTTCTTTTATGCGTTCGGCTTTGGGGACACAAACGACTCCGCCAAATCAGGTGATTATCAGCCTCGCGCTGTTTGTAACTATGTTTGTTATGATGCCGGTATTGCAGCAATCTTATGAAGAAGGCATTCTGCCATTGATCGAAGAAACCATTACGGAGCAACAGGCGATAGAGCGTACCGCGCAGCCGTTTCGTGTGTTTATGTTGCGTCATGTGCGCGATAAAGATCTCTCGCTCTTTATGAATATGGCGCCGCAAGTGGAGATCGAGTCGGCGGACCAAACGCCGTATCAGATTTTGATTCCGGCTTTTATGATTAGCGAGTTGAAGCGCGCCTTTGAGATCGGTTTCTTGTTGTTCGTGCCGTTCCTTATTATCGATATGTTAGTCGCCTCCACCTTGATGGCGATGGGTATGATGATGCTACCCCCGGTGTTGATATCCTTGCCATTTAAGCTGATTTTCTTCGTACTGATTGATGGTTGGTACATGCTTATTGGTAGCCTCGTACGTAGCTTTGGTTTGTGACGATGAGCATTTTACATAATTTAGTGATGTTAATGGGCGGCGCGGTGATGTTGGTTTTTGCCTTCACCTTTGGTCTTGTGATTTTAGTGGTTTTAGCCGTTGTTGGCATCGGCTTTGCCATTTGGTTTAAGCTGCGCCAGAAGGACATTATCAATAAGATGGAAGAAATGGGCATGCATCCGCACTCTGAAGAGCCGGATAGCCAAACCATTGATGGCGATTTTGAGGTGATTGATGAACCTCATGAAGTGATCGAAGAGAAAGACAAATAACGCTTTTGTTATGCGGAACTTGTTTCAGATATCTATTTATCTGCTAGTGTCTCGCTTAGAAATTTCCCCTGAAATAAATTCAGGGTGATAATTCTTTTAGGGGCTGACACCTAATAATATTCTTTGAGCAACTTTTTCAGGTCTGCCAGTAAGTCACTTGGTGTGCCCATATTAAACCTCCACTCACATTCTTTCAAGAACAGATTAAAATG
>JAQXAR010000054.1 GCA_029252805.1 Rickettsiales bacterium | reverse complement strand
GCATTTTAATCTGTTCTTGAAAGAATGTGAGTGGAGGTTTAATATGGGCACACCAAGTGACTTACTGGCAGACCTGAAAAAGTTGCTCAAAGAATATTATTAGGTGTCAGCCCCATATTTTATTATAAGTATCCGGACCTGTGGTGTCAGTATAACCCTCTATGCTGATATTTGTGTCGGGGTTTGCTTTTAAGAAATCGACAATATTAGTAACGGTTTTATAGTCATCAGGCGTTAGGTTCTTTTGAGCATGATCAAAATAAATTGCACGATCGCCTGTATAGAGGTTATCGATGCTGATGACCTCTCCTATGTAATTTAACCGGCTATGGGTATTTTTAGCAGTTGTATCCTGATGATAAACATAAGTATTTTCACCCTCACGAACAGTGTGTCGTTCACCTTCAAATTTCTGATTTGAAGTCACTTTCGGGTCTTTTTTCTCGTCTTTAACGGGGAGGGGTGTCTTATTGGAGGGCAGGCCAGTAATCTGCTGAACTGCAGACCTTGCCTGAAAGAGTATCGATGAGTCTATGTTTTCCACCATCTTTCTATTATAGCGGATAAAAAGTTATTATTTGTTAACATGTCGTGACAATTCCCTCATTGTTATATTTGCACATACAGGTTCGCTGAAGATAGTGATGTGCAAGAAAATAAAGAAGGGGCAACCTACTAGGCGTTTTAAAAGTAGCGGGCGAGTCGTAGTTGCGCATGGTCATCCTGCCGCACAGAAACGCTCGGGCGATCCGCTGTAATATCTGTATAGAGGCGTATATCGGCCTCCATTTTCCAGTTATCATCCAGTCGGTGCGAGAATTCAGCGGACATAAAGGTGCTGTCACCAGATTTATCCAGCATGATGCCCGCGAGGAGCTCGGTATCTGAAACATTGTTCATTACGATACGGGTGCCGAGGAATAAGTCATTATCCAGCAAGGTTGCAGGGGCAGATGAGCCGCGGCCATCATAGTGATATTCGGCCAATGTGCCTATATCGATAGGACTCTCCCATACGCCGTAGAAGCTGTATTCGAAGCCTCCGGAAATCGCCTCAAAGCGATCGCCATGGCCTGAGCGAGAGATTGTCTCCAGCTTCCACAAGGTGGAATCAGTCGTGTATTGTAGGTCAAGACCGCTTTGGTCGATTAGGTCATAATGCGGGGTGAGAACGGCATTGCCGACACCATCTGTGCCACTGAGTAAACGGGCTTCACGGCTGGTGCCATGGAAATGGGAGAGGCCGATATCCCAGTTTCCCAAGCCATGTTCATAGCGTAGGGCAACATCCGGATGCCATTGTGTTGCACCGGAATCATAGCTGGCTTGTCGGTCATCAACTGATGGGTTGGAACGTAAACGTCCAGCATTGGAAGCGAAGTTTCGCTCACGAAAATAGGGCAGGTAGAAAAGTTGAAACGTGCCGTAATCGGTGGGCTTAATCAGCTGCAACATGGGTTGGCCGAACTTATCTTCACCGTCAACATCCTCAATGACATCGGTCTGGTTGATGATGTCGACCAAATGATTGGATTCGGTTACGCCCCAGAAGACTTTGCCGAAACCGGCGCGAAGGGAGAAGCTATCCGCCTCGTGTAGCCAATCTAATTGGCGGAAATCGACATGGCTGCGGGCCTTATCAAAGGCATCAAACCGCGCGAAAGGGCGGATGGTGACGGTATTGCTATCATCCGTATAATACCATTCCGGCTCAATGAGGATGCTGACGCCGTTATTGTCCTTCTGGTCGTTGAAGGCGGGGTTATCCAGAAAGAAGCGACCATCCATGGCAGCATAGCCCGCCATTTCCCAGTCCGCTTGCGCCGCATAGGTTGGGCTGGTGAGGAGTAGCCCGGCTATGAAGGTGACGGCAAATGATCGTAAGGAGTGGGGCATTATTTCGTGTTCTTCAGTTTGTTCTTGGTGAACTGATCTTCGCTGAGGCCAGTGCGGAATTTATAGCCCTTCCAGTTAATATCAGTCGATTTCCCGGTCTGCTTATTGACCATCAAAAACTGGTCAGCCCGCCAATATTGCTTCAGATACTGCTGATAGCCTGCATAGGTTAGGCTTTTGAGTAGGTCTTGCTTACGGTCATAGAAATCAACCTTTTGCAGGCGGAAATGCTCGGTATCAATCCAGCTAATTTGTTTGCTATAGCCAGAATATTCGTAGGCCGGATAACGCTCTACGACAAAACATTTGAGCGCAGCAGCGGTTGGGCAGGTTTCTTGTTTGAGGTATTTATAGGTGTATTTAGCAACTTCTTGCGACGAAATATCTTCATAGGCAAATTCACTGCCAACAAAGGGCCCTGATTTGTTTTTGGACGCAATGCGTTTGACTCGTTTAAGAGAGGGTAGGTAAAGCCACTGATCATCCGGTTCTAGGATTTTGGAATAGGTGAGAAAGGCAGTGCCTTTGACATCGCGCGGGCGGTCAAAGATGATCAGGGTTTTGTCACCTAGGTTTGGATCGACCATTTCAAACGTTTGATTGCGTTGCTCGCGCGTGCTTTCTTGATTATGCGCGTTACGCAGGGTCATCTCTAGTTCGACTTCAAAATCACCGAACCCGAAATCACGTAGGTCAGCTTCTTTGACAATCTCCAATCCAAGCTTTTCGGGGGCTAGCTCCATTGCCATAATCTCTTCGGCAGAATGTTTAGCGTAAGAGGGGGGGGCGGCTTGTGCGCCAGAGGTGGCAAGCATGGCAGCGGCCAGCAGGCTAACGGATAAATATTTCATCATAAGGATTCTTCCTGTTGGGTGTCTTTAGTTTTTTTGGTGCGGTCAATCGCAATAAGTAGTGGCGGCAGAAGAAAGAAATCTGCAATCAGCGCGCAGCCAATCATAATAGCGGTAAGCAGCCCCAAGGTTACATTCATTTGGAAAGAAGATAAGATCAAAATGCCAAAACCTGCAATCAAAATAAAGGTAGTGATGATCAGCGCACTGCCCACAGTACTGAACGCATATTGCACGGCTTGCTCGGCATTATAGTTCTTTTCGCGCCGCGCACGGTGGTATTTACTTAAGAAGTGCACGGTATCATCGACGATAATTCCGAGGCTGACTGCCGCCACGACGGCAACCGCCATATTGATTTGTGAGATTAACAAGCCCCAGATACCAAGCCCCATCGCGACAGGTACTAAGTTTGGCACGAGGCTAATTGCTCCCATGCGGATGCTTTTTAGCGCAATCAAAATGATGAGTGAGATCACAATGAGAGCGACAATGTTGCCGACGGCCATGCTCTCAATATTGCGTTGCGAGATGTAAGAGAACATCACAATCGGGCTGGTGGCCTGTGTTTGCATGTAATCGGGCAAGTTCTCAAGCATCCACGCTTCGCTGCGATCCTTAAAGTTGCGTATATCTACCGTACTAAGATCGTGTAAGGTAGCACTCAGGCGAGAGGCTGATTTATCAATGTTGATCCGGTCATTCAAATCCAGCCCATAAGGTAGCGAGAATTCATAGAGCAGTAAATATTGCGCAGCCATTTCTTTAGTGTCGGGGATGCGATACCAGCTGGGGTCGTCGCCATGCATATTCTTGTTCAGGCGTTTGAAAATATCGGTGATCGAATAGACATGCATGACTTCCGGTTGCTGGCGTAACCAATTTGCAAATTTCTCTGTTTCTTGTAGGTATTGCGGATTGTTGATTTGGCTTTCTCCGCCGGCACCGAGTGAGTATTCGAAATTATAAATACCAGTCAAGTTCTCGAGCATGAAGTCGGTGTCGGTACGGAATTCGATGCTATCATCAAAGTATTTGACGAACTCATCATTCAATTCAATCCGCGGAATCATCAGTGCGAGTACAATGACAAGCCCGGTGCTCAGTGGCAGCAATAGGCGACGATAAGATACGACAAACTGCCCTAGCTTATCGACCATTGTCTCTTTATTCTCGGCTTGGAGTTTGCAGCGAATGGGTAACACGCTCAATAAGGCGGGTAAGAACAGGATAGAGTAGACAAAAGCAGCGATGACACCCGTTGCCGTCATATTTCCTAAATCATGAAAGGGCGGCGCATCGGAGAAATTAAGCGTCAGAAAGCCAATTGCGGTCGTCATGCTGGTGAGGAAAATCGGTTGCAAGTTGATGCGTAGGCTCTCAATGATCGCGGCATGTTTGGCCATACCTTTGCGCATATTCACCAGCATACTGACGATAATGTGGATACTATCAGCAATGGCCAGTGTTAGGATAATGGTCGGTGCATTGGCCGAAGGGGGAGTGAGCTTAACGCCAAACCAGCCGGCGATTCCCATGGCCGTAATGGCCGAAAAGGCAATGACCAATAGGGTGGTGAAGGTTGCCGAAACACTGCGCAAGAATAACAGCATGGTGACCAAGAGCACGCCGTACATAATTGGAATGAGCGTTGCCATATCGTTCTGTGATGCTTCGGAGAAGGCGTTATTCATAAACACCATGCCGGACGTGCGAATTTCAATTTCCGGATATTTTGCCCGTGCGTCGGTTAAAATTTCGCGTGCTTTGGCCGCTGCTTCCGGTACTTCGAACGCGGTTTTTCCAGGGAAGTTATGAACGATATTCACGCCAGTGGTTTTGCCATCGGGCGAGATAAGGCGCTTGGCCAGTAGGGGCTCATGAAGTGCGATATCGCGAATAGTTGAGAGTTGTTTGTTGCTCAAGCGATTTGGGTCGCCTTCGATCAAATCGGCAACGGTTAGGTCGTCGCCTTGGGCAGAGGTATACTGAAAGTTAGACAGAGAGTCGACGCGTGTGGAGTAGGGGAGCTGCCAGCTTTGCTCGGTCAGGTATTGCACCAGCTCCAGCACTTGTGGTTGGAACGCATCGCCTGCTTTAGGCTTGATGACATACATGGTGTTATCGGTTTTAGTGTAAACATTCTGCAACTCATCAAAGGCCTGCAATTGCGGATTTTCATCGCCAAAGAAGACGCGGTAATTGGTATCAAAGCCGATAAATTGGACGCCATAACCGGTCGCGAAAACCAGCATAAAGCTTAAGAAAATCACAAACCAACGGTAGGTTAGAACCATATTTCCTAAGGCTACGCCCCATTTATCCGTCATGCTCATCGCAGGCTCTCCCGTATAATTTACTTGCCATTCTCAGTGATCGCTACTATCTCTTGACTGATAAGTCAAATGCATTTAACCGATTGGTCAAAAAACATGTCGCCGCGACGTAATACCAAAGAAATCATTCTCCAAAAAGCCATGATGCTGTTTTGGGAAAATAGCTATGAGTCGGTGGGTGTGGAACGAATTTGTCAGGAAGCAGATGTGCAGAAGGGCAGTTTCTATCACTTCTTCTCGAGCAAAGAAACACTAGCGGTTGAGTTAGTGGAGTGGCTGACGGAAATGCTGGAAGAGGAGTTTTTGAAACCCGCCTTCACCAGCGATAAACCCGCAATGCAGAAGTTTCAGGATTATTTTATGTCGGTCAAAGCACGGGCAGAGGCGTATCAAGATGGAGATGATGAAGGGATATGCTATCCGGGCTGCCCAATCGGAAACCTGATTTCTGAGATGAGCACCAAGAGCGAACCCATACGCGAAAAGTTAGAACTCGTTGTGAAGTTGCAAATTGGGTATTTCGCGCAAGCTATCTCGCAAGGGCAAAAAGAAGGCAGTATTATTGAGACCATGCCCGCCCAAGATCTGGCGATGCTTTTTAGTGCGACGTGGCAGGGGGCTGAGGTGATCGGTAAAGCGCATAATAATTGCGAGCTAATTGCTTCGACCATCGAGAATATGCTGCAGATCATACAGCGACCGTAGTGCCTTCTTGAACCTAAGATGAATATGAGCGAGTTTAGCTAAGAGTTATTTTACAAGATTACAATAAAGAGGAAATATCATGAGCATTGAACGTTATCGCAGTGGCGAGAAACTGAGTCGCATTGTCACGCATAATGGCACTGTCTATCTATGTGGCCAGGTGGCCAATGACTATGAAGCTGATCTGGAAGAGCAAACCCGTCAGGTACTCGCACGCATCGACGATCATTTGGCCGAAGTAGGCTCGGACAAAACTAAAATATTACATGTGATGATTCATATTAAAGACATCTCTCAGGCCGCACGGATGAATGCAATCTGGGGCGAATGGCTGGGGGATGCTCCACGTCCTGCGCGGACCTGTGTACAAGCGGAACTCGCAAAGCCCAATACTTGGGTGGAGATGACCGTGGTCGCCGCGCTATAGCTTGATTAGCGGATCGATTGGGTCAAGGCTGGATAGGTAGGTTGAAATAAGAAAAAAGCTTCTATCCCAATGGGAATAGAAGCTTTTTTCTGCTGTTAAATGATAAAAAATATTTTACGGACCCAGCGGGAGTGTCCGTTGTCGCATGTGTATTCGTACACAGTAAACGAAACTCCCATGAATTTTTTTTCTTTGGAATTTCCGGATGAGGTCATTTCTTGACCGCATTTACATTTTGCAGAGAATATCATAATTTTTGGGGCTGACACCTAACATTTAAATTGTTAGGAGTTATTGATGTATATAAAGCATTGTAAGTTATCGAGAAATAAGCAGTTAGAGTTGATAAAATATTTCATTGCGGGTTCTACG
>JAQXAR010000053.1 GCA_029252805.1 Rickettsiales bacterium | reverse complement strand
AGTATGTGGGAGGCTAGAGTATGGAGCTTTTTGGGAAGTAAAATCAATGTCTATCGTTCGAGTTGGCATTGGTCAGCCTAATGCTGATTCTATAAAATGGAAAACTCATTCGTCTTGATAGCCGTATTGATCATCATAGTACTCTCTAGCAATCTCTTCGGTATCTACGTATTCTAGCGGATCGATACCAAAGTGCTCCACTACATCTACATGATCTATGGCAACAAACTCGTGATCAACTCCAGCAGCCATTAATTCATCTAAGCCGTTAATTTTGAGACCACAGCATTTACACTCTAATACATCCGGTACGATTCGGATTTCCCTAAATATCCCATCCTCTCGTAAAATCGGTTCACTATAACCTATCGGGCTTCCGCCTAAAATAGCTTCTTGACTGCAAGCTGGGCATTTTTGTGTTCTAAGATAGTGTCCTGAGGTTGTTGTAGCGCTTACGAATTGGCTTTTGGAGGCTTCCCGTTTTGAATCTTGTTCTGACTCAGGCAGGGTATAAAACCTATCTTTTTGAACTTTAATTAAATCTTTGACTCGTTTCTGCCTGTCGTGCAGCAGTGCTTCTGCTGTTTTTTTGACCTGCTTAGCGTCAGAGTCATTCAGTAGAGTTGATAAGTCTAATTCTGCGAAATTACTTACTTTTGATATGAAAGAATAAATATGGGGAATTATTTCACTTTGCGAAACGGTGGAAATACCATCTTCATCACTATGTAGTTCTGTATTCCTAATAGAAAAAAACGCATTTAGGGTATCGTATTCTGTTGTAGTTATCTCTGGTATTAGCCTACTTAAACGAGATAATGCGACGTTCGCAGGCACAGATTTGGGTGGTTTGTTAGGTTTTATTCCGGCAGAGTATAATATACTTTCTTCGTCGTTTGAGGCATTTAGAGAAGGGTTTTGGGTGCATATAGCACCTCTCACTAAAAACTCACAAAAGAAGCTTAGGTTTAGTAGAAACTCCTCAGAATCCCGCTCCTTGCTTGTTGCCAACTGCCAATAGTTGCTAGCTTTTGTAAAATATCTCTCTGCTGTCCAAGTCATTAATTCCAAACCATTATGCGCCGTAAATAACTATGCGCATCACTTTCTTTAACCTTTTCTCTGCTATGCAAAATCTTATGGTTATTGATAACAAGAAAACGTGTTTCTCTCCAGCTTATTTCTATTGCTCTATCCAAGTCATTTTTTAAAATAGCAGCTACTTTTTCTGCCTCATTATTTATGGGCTGCATAATTAGGGGATTAAAGCGTATGTAATCTAGGTTACGGGCTAAATTCCAAAATTTATAACTATGTGCTCGATGTGAATCGAAGACACGAAACGCAGCCTTTTGACAAGTTTTAGCATCCAAAGAGCTGTGTTTTAGTGGAGAAAGAACAAGAGTATTCGTGGTGCGTAAGGGGGGAGCAAATAAAATGATGTATTTAGGAGGTATAACAGCACTTGCGGCATCCGTATGAAATGGAAATTGATTTAACCCAAATGTGTGAGAAAGTGTATTGGGCCTCGCACATTTAGTCGAATTGACAGATAGTTGTGAGTAAACAATCCTTCTAGGAGAAAGTTTAGCAAGCAATTCTTTAAGAGAAGGTTCATTTTTTATTTTGCGTGGAGCAGCATACCACCCTTCAGTGTTTAAGATATTCTGCCAAGAATTTTCGTCTACCATAGCAATCTATTATAAGGGGAAATTGATTCCCTTGCAATTTCAGAGAGATGAGCAATAGTTCGTATATAACCATTTATAAAAGGAAGTTATGCCCAGCGTGAAGCTAACCAAGCGAGCGATTGATGACATCGCGCTTGCGGAACATGGAAAACAGAAATTCTATTGGGATACGGAGCTACGAGGTTTCGGTCTGCGGGTGGGGAGTGCCAGCAAAACATTTATCGTCCAAAAGGATATGAATGGTAAATCCAAAAGAGCCTCTATTGGCCGTTACGGCACATGGACACTGGAAGAAGCCCGCAAAGAGGCACGCGAACATTTAGTGCAGATGGATAAAGGGGTGGATGTTGCGGCAGAAAAACGCAAAGTCGCAGCAGAGTCGATTACACTTGTAGAAGCATGGGCGCTCCATAAAGAGGCGATGAAACGAAAAAATGCGTCACCAAATACCATTGATGATTATGAACGTGCGGTGAACACACACCTTTCAAAATGGAAGAATCGTAATCTTGCAGATATTACTCGCGCTGAGGTGAAAGAAACTCATAGCACCATTGGCAAAACGGGAGGGTATGGTGCAAACGGGATGATGCGATGCTTCCGCGCTATTTATAATACGGCAATGAAGGATAATGAGTTTTTGCCGCCCAATCCATGCATCGCCGTCCAGTGGTTTAAGGAATATCGCCGTCAGGAACCAGTGCCCGAAAGTAAAATGAAGGATTGGTATAAAACAGTCCTAACCATTCCGAATGGTGCGCGTCGTGACTACCATCTATTTGTTATGTTTACGGGCCTTCGTCGCAGTGATGCTTGCACGGTCAAATGGGCTGATATTGATATGGATGCCGAAACGCTTCATAGACCTAACCCGAAGGGTGGCAAGGAGCGTGCTTTTACTATTCCGCTACCAGATGTGTGCATAGAAATTTTGGCGCGGAGAAGGGAAGAGAATGAGATTCTCTACGGCAAGCGTTGTCCATGGGTATTCGCCACTAAGAATCGTCAAGGTGAAGTCATACCTATGCAGGAGCCGAAAGAGAATAAGCGAGGGTTGCCTTCACCCCATCGTTTGCGCGATACTTACACCACTGCCTGCAATACTGCTGGCTTGTCGGCCTATGATATTGAGGTGTTAACTAACCACCGCCCTGCTAATAACAGCGTAACGGCTGGTTACATTAGTCAAGGGGTTGAACATTTGCGGGATCAGCAGCAAAAAGTTGCGGATTATTTAAAAGAGCGGATGGGGATTTAAGTGCCAAAAAGAAAGCAAGTTACGCTTCCAGTAATAACTGATGAGTTATTAGTTGAAGCGGAGGAAGTATTTTTTCACGGCACCAATTATGATGAGCTCCGTGCAAAGTTGTTTAACTCCGGGGAAACCAAAAAACGTTATCATAAAGTGGGGAAGGCCATTACGGATTTGCGAAACGCATGGAAGGCTCTTGACGATGAGGAGAGATGTTTGTTTTTTGAATCAGTAAATGCGCCGTCAGATGCGACTAGGCTGCTGCTTGGCGATGAAAAAGTAACGCTTCATGATATTCCGAGTCGTGCTCCTTCAGCGGAGGAAAGATTGGATTCTGCATTTTCAGGATATATGGCATATAAGGAGTTTTCTTCACTGAGAGGTGCGCCAGTAAAATTTAGAAATAGTAATCTTATAGAATTCCTGATGGAACATTGGGAAAAGGAAACTGGTAGTCCTGCTGTATATTATCGAAACAACTCTAAAGCTAATACTGGTAGAAATCCTTTACTCGCTTGGATAATGAAATGCCTAGCCGAAATGGAAAAGCGAGGCGTTAAAGACCTGAAAATTGCGCAAGCAGAAAGTGTGGTTGAAAACACCTATAAGAAAATGCGTAAAAAGAGGCCTTAAAGGTAAAATGTAAGATTTTGTGCCTTAATCATACCTTTTTTCAATAATACCTATTCCTGAAAAGAAAGACTTCTAACTACAAAATAGGAGTTTTTATGAATCAAAATATTACTGAAACCATTCGTGATGCGGTAGCTGATGCTATTCGTGATTACGGAAAAAATATTCAAGAAAAAGAATATCTCAATACAGTTGAGGCGGCGCATTATCTCGGCTTCTCCAAGCAGCGTTTAGAGATTTGGCGCTGTCATGGGGGCGGTCCACGTTACATTCGCTGTAATGGCGGCAGTGCCATTCGTTACCATAAGACTGAACTCGACGCATTTATGGCTGCCAATATTCGCCGTCATACGGCTGATGATGGAGATGACAATGTCTAAAATTAAAGGAGAGTCAGCTCAGTCGATTAAGTTTCTAAAGCGTTATAATCCTACTGGTCCGTGGGTGCTAACCTGCATCCAAACGGATCGCAAGGGGATTTCTACTACCACGTTTTATCCTGAAACTAAGGACAAGTTAAAAGCATGGTTAGATGAATATAACGGCAAGCGTAATATCTATTTCCATGTGAATAGTCCTATGCGTGATTTGGAAAAGAAAGCCAATCGGGAAGACATTAAGAGTGTTGATTACTTGCACGTTGATATTGATCCGCGTGAAGGACAGGACATTGAAAAAGAACGTGAGATGATCCTTGAATTACTTACGACTAGTCGTCCTAAAAACATTCCTAAGCCGACTTGCATCATCTTTTCGGGCGGTGGTTTTCAGGCTTTCTGGAAGCTAAAAGAACCTATGAAAATTGATGGCGACCTTGGATTAGCTGAGGATGCTAAACGTTACAATCAGCAGATTGAATTACTCTATGCTGCGGATAACTGTCATAATATCGACCGCATTATGCGTCTTCCAGGAACTATCAATATCCCCGATGCGAAGAAACTCAAGAAGGGGCGCAAGGAAGAGTTAGCGACACTCGTAGATTGGGATGATGAGGTCGTTTATGATATCGGTGAATTTGCACAAGCGGACAAAAAATCCAATGGTGTTGTTGATTCAAAATATGCTGTTAAATTGAATAATGATACGGTTACGACTAATTCGCTCGATGAATTGGATAAGTGGGATGTGTCTGACCGCATTAAAGTCGTGATTGCACAGGGCAAGCACCCAGATGAACCGAAACCAAATGATAATAGCCGCTCTGCATGGCTGTTTGATGTTGCCTGTGATTTGGTTCGCCAGCAAGTGCCTGATGAAGTGGTTTTTGGTATTTTGACTGACCCTCAGTGGGGAATCAGCGAGAGTGTAGTAGAAAAAGGAAATGGCGCAGAAAAATATGCAATTCGTCAAATTGAGCGTGCGATCGAGTTTAATACTCAGCCAGAGCTAGCTGAGCTTAACGAGAAACACGCTGTGATTGCTAATATTGGCGGTAAGTGTCGTATTGCTATGTTCGTGCGTAATGAAGATTTAAAGCGTGATGTGCTAAGCTTTCAATCATTCTCGGATTTTACGAATACTTATATGAATTGCCAAATTCAAGTTGGTGAAACTAAAGATGGTGAACCTAAATTTATGCCATTAGGAAAATGGTGGTTGCTCCACCCTCAGCGCCGTCAATATGAGTCTATCGGTTTGCACCCCAAAGGATGCTCTGATGAAATTCTAAACCTATGGCAAGGGTTCGCGACTAAAGCTAAACAGGGTGATTGGTCGTTAATGCAGAAGCATATTCTAAATGTTGTTGTTTGCGGAAATGTCCAGCATTACGAATATGTCTTGAAGTGGCTTGCATTTGCAGTGCAGCATCCTGAAAAACCTGCGGAAGTGGCACTGGTTCTAAAAGGTGGAAAAGGCACTGGCAAAGGGGCTTTCGCAAATGCTATGTGTAAGATTTTTGGTCAGCATGGCTGGCATATAAGTGATGCGCAACATTTGTCAGGCCGTTTTAACGCCCACCTTGGTGATACATGTTTTGTGTTTGCTGACGAAGCATACTGGCCGGGAAATAAATCGGCTGAGGGTAACCTTAAAAGCCTTATTACAGAGCCTACCTTAACTATTGAGCGTAAAGGGGTCGACGCAGAACAAACACTCAATATGCTGCATGTTGTTATGGCATCTAATGAAGACTGGATTGTGCCTGCTAGTGAAGAAGAACGTCGGTTTGCTGTTTTTGAAGTGTCTAGCAAGTACCAACAAAATCGCGAATATTTTGACGCATTATTTGCGGAGCAAAGCAATGGTGGTCTCGAGGCGATGCTTTATGATTTGTTAAATATGGATATATCTGGTTGGCATCCTCGCTATGATTTTCCGCGCACAAAAGCACTTCATGAGCAAATGATTGCTGGCTTGAATCCCGTTGAGAAAGCATGGTTTGACCGCTTGGTTACAGGGGAATGCTTATTTGAAAACCAGCAGGGTGAGTTATACCACTTAGCTACGCATACCCTCGTTAAATATGCCTCTGACCTTTCTCCGCGCCGCAATGCTAGTCCACATTCTGTCGCTACATTCTTAGGAATTAGCCGTTATAATGCGGATGGTAGTCGTAAACAAAGTCGCTGCATGGGCTTCGATAAGGATGACAATTTGCGCCCCCGTGGATTTTGGGTTCCCGAACTACATATTGCCCGTAAAATATGGGATCAGGTTATGTTCCCATACGAATGGGGAGATGCTCGTGATTGGCACAACACCCAAGAAGGAGGGGGTATGGAGTCTCCTTTTTAACCCCAATTGAACCGTATAAACCGCTTATTATCTGTTCTCAGCAAGGTTTAAAACCAGCTACTACTTCAGCTTTGTTATATTCTTTGCCAAAGTTCTGAAAAAGCGGTCATTCCGGCCAGTCCGGTCAAACACTATCTCTTTATGGGTGTGTGGATGGCCGGACTTTTGCCGTTTCCACCGCTGCTATTGGATATCCGGTATTTTCGATAATTTTTCTATTCGCGCGCGCGTGAGCAAATCATCATTTATGCCAAATATCCCACCAAAGCACAGCATTGTGTTGACTCTCCACCATTAGGATTTATCGT
>JAQXAR010000052.1 GCA_029252805.1 Rickettsiales bacterium | reverse complement strand
CAGATTCAGCCAAAACCTTCGTAATCGCAGCCGTCAACGAGGTCTTACCATGATCAACGTGACCAATCGTTCCAACATTTACGTGCGTCTTATTACGCTCAAACTTCTCTTTAGACATTGTAGTATCCTCTTCCTTAAACTCTATTTACGCCACTTTGGCTTTAATTTCTTCAGCCACGTTACTCGGAACGGGCGCATAATGATCGAATGTCATAGTGAATTGCGCACGACCTTGCGACATAGAACGCAAGGTGTTCACATAACCAAACATAGCAGCTAGCGGCACTGTTGCATCAACCACACGGGCTACGCCGCGTTGATCCATGCCTTGCACTTGGCCACGACGTGAATTCAAGTCACCAATGATATCTCCCATGTAATCTTCAGGGGTTACCACTTCAACTTTCATCATCGGCTCAAGCAATACAGGTGAAGCTTGGCGAATACCTTCGCGATACGCCGCACGTGCTGCAATTTCAAATGCCATAACAGATGAATCAACATCATGATAGCCACCGTCAACGAGCGTTGCTTTGAAATCCACCATTGGGAATCCAGCGACCACACCCGTCTGCATCGCAGATTTTAGGCCTTTTTCAACACCAGGGATATATTCGCGAGGAACATTACCACCGGTAATTTTACTGTTAAACTCAAAACCAGCACCCATTTCATTCGGCTCGAAATCCATAATGATACGTGCAAACTGACCTGAACCACCCGATTGCTTCTTGTGGGTATAGTCAACTTGGAACGGCTTCGTGATTGTCTCACGATAAGCCACTTGTGGCGCACCAATATTTGCATCTACTTTAAATTCACGGCGCAAGCGATCCACGATGATATCGAGGTGAAGCTCACCCATACCTTTTAGGATAGTTTGACCCGTTTCATCATCAGAAGATAAACGAAGTGAAGGATCCTCAGAAGCCAAACGATTAAGACCGATAGACATTTTCTCTTGATCGGCTTTCGTTTTTGGCTCAACTGCCAATTCGATCACCGGATCTGGGAATTCCATACGCTCAAGAATAACTTGCTTATTTACATCTGAAAGCGTGTCACCTGTGGTGGTATCCTTCAAACCAGCGATAGCAACAATGTCACCCGCAAAAGCTTCTTTAACATCTTCGCGGCTGTTTGCATGCATCAACAACATACGACCAACACGCTCTTTACGATCTTTAACCGTATTCATTACATATGAACCCGCTTCAAGCTTACCTGAATAGATACGCGTGAAAGTCAGTGAGCCTACGAATGGATCGGTCATAATCTTAAATGCTAGAGCAGCGAATGGCTCATCATCTGAAGACTTACGAACAACTTCTACTTCTTTATCTTTAACATCCGTACCCATTACAGCTGCAACATCGGTTGGAGCAGGCATATAATCAAGAACAGCATCTAGCAAAGGTTGAACCCCTTTGTTTTTAAATGCTGTACCGTTAAGCACAGGAACAAGGTCACCCGCAACAGTACCCTTACGGATACAAGCACGCAATGTATCAACATCAGGCTCAGCGCCTTCTAAATATGCTTCCATAGCAGCATCATCAAACTCAAGAGCAGATTCAACTAGCTTTTCGCGATACTCAGCGGCTTTTTCTTTAAGATCGTCAGGGATTTCGATTTCGTCCCATTTTGCGCCCAAAGACTCGTCATTCCAAACAAGCCCCTTCATGGTCACAAGATCGACAAGACCTTGGTATTCCGCTTCAGCACCGATTGGCAACTGAAGAACCAAAGGATCGCAACCAAGGCGGTCCACCATCATATCGACACAGCGATAGAAATCGGCACCCATACGGTCCATCTTATTTACGAAACACATACGAGGCACGTTATACTTATCCGCTTGACGCCAAACTGTTTCAGACTGAGGCTCAACACCTGCAACCGAATCAAATACTGCAACCGCGCCATCAAGTACGCGAAGTGAACGCTCTACTTCAATCGTGAAATCAACGTGACCCGGAGTATCAATAATGTTGATACGGTGCTTAACACCACTACGGTCAGGCCAGAAACATGTCGTCGCAGCAGAGGTAATGGTAATACCACGCTCCTGCTCTTGCTCCATCCAATCCATGGTTGCGGCGCCATCATGCACCTCACCAATAGAGTGACTTACACCTGTATAATACAGAATACGCTCAGTTGTCGTGGTTTTACCCGCGTCAATATGCGCCATGATACCAATGTTACGGTAGCGGTCTAATGGAGTTGTACGTGCCATTTTCTTAGTGTTCCCTAATTCTTTTCTTATTCTACCAGCGGAAGTGAGCAAACGCGCGGTTCGCTTCAGCCATTTTATGAGTATCTTCACGCTTCTTAATAGCGCCACCACGATTATTCGCAGCATCTAGAAGCGCCATTTGCAGCTTCTTGATTGCTTCTTTATCGCGACGTGAACGCATATCAGCGACCAACCAACGAATCGCAAGCGCAACACGACGATCTTCGCGAACTTCCTGAGGCACCTGGTAAGTTGCACCACCGACACGGCGAGAGCGAACCTCAACCGTCGGCTTAACGTTTTCAATTGCATCATGGAAAGTCTTGATCGGATCTTCGTTAGCAGCTTCAATCAACTCAAATGCACCATAAACGATACGTTCCGCAGTCGACTTTTTGCCCGCAAGCATAATGCCGTTCATGAATTTCGTTAGGACAAGATCACCATACTTTGCATCAGGTAATACTTCGCGCTTTACAGCTCTGTGACGTCTAGACATAGTTATGTATCCCTATTTAGGTTTCTTCGCACCGTAATGCGAACGACGTTGTTTACGATCTTTTACGCCTTGTGTATCCAAGACACCACGGATTGTGTGATAACGCACACCCGGTAAATCTTTCACACGACCACCACGGATCATGATCACGCTGTGCTCCTGGAGATTGTGGCCTTCGCCACCAATATAGCTGGTTACTTCAAAACCATTCGTCAAGCGAACACGGGCTACTTTACGTAGAGCCGAGTTAGGCTTCTTAGGAGTGGTTGTATAAACACGTGTGCAAACACCGCGTTTTTGGGGATTCGCTTGTAGCGCAGGGACTTTATTCCGTTTTACGGGAACTTTACGACCTTTGCGCACCAGTTGGTTGATCGTCGGCATACTTTTATCCAAAACTTTGTTATTCTATACGCTCAAACAGGTCTTGGCCTGCTCAAGGAGGCCGCACCATAGGCATGTGACACCCCCCAGTCAAGTCCTATCTATAGAGTTAGCGTAGTTTTGCCACAGGGTGCTATCGCAAAAATACATCACCTCACAAAATCACGTGGCATTTTAGGGTTTTCTTAACGGTTCCACTCTACTGATAGCACTATGAGCACTTATTCTATCTTTAATATGAAGCCAATGATCACATTCATTATTCCCCTTACCTGCGCGCTACTGTCTAGTAGCGCAAATGCCGCCGAGCTAACGGAAGAACTTTCCTCTCTTGTTGATAAGCACCCTCGCTTGGCCGCAGAAGCGCAGAATGTGACCGCCGCGAAAGCCGCGATAACAGAAGCACGCTCCACCTATTTACCACGGCTCGACACCAATGCCTCTATAGGTTATGAGAACACAGATCGTACGGAACTTGTTCCTGCCGGGGATGATCTTGACCTAACAGGGTCAAGCGCAGCAATTACCGCCACACAAAATATTTTCTCTGGCTTTAGTACGGATGGTTCGGTTGCAGCGGCCCAAAGCGGTATCACGCAAGCGCAAGCCGCTTTAGAAAGCACGAAGCAACAACTCTTATTTGAAGGCACGAACGCTTATATTGCTGTCTTACGCCAGGTAAAGCTAACCGAACTTTCAAAACGAAATATGGCCACCCTCTCGAACCAACTTGAACTAGAAGATAAACGCGTTGACCGCGGCTCCGGAGTGGCTGTCGATGTGTTACAGGCAAGGTCACGACTCCAAATCGCTAAAGAACGCTTTACTGCTTTCGAGGGCGGATTAGAAGAATCACTTGCCCGTTATATGCAAGTGTTTGGTAATGCACCTGACATTGGCACCATGCGAACACCAGCCATTCCCGAACAGAAAATTCCGGAATCCCTTGAGGTTGCGATTGAATTCTCCATTGCACAGCACCCTACCCTCAAAGTCAGTGATTCGACCATTGAATCACTTGATCATCAAAAAACGATCGCCAAGTCGAACTACTATCCAAGCGTCGATGTCGTCGCTAGTAGTAGTTATGATGAAGATGTAAGCGGTATTCGCGGCACGGACATTAGCAACTCCCTTCTTTTGCGAGGCAGCTGGAATCTCTTTTCCGGATATGCAGATAAAGCACGCCATAAACAAGCTGTCGCACAACACCAATCCGCTATTTCGGTTGGCCAAGACACACAGCGCCGCATTATTGAGGAAGTCAAACTCGCATGGGCGAGCCTTAACACCAGTCGCAAACGTGCCGATTTACTCGAGAACGCCGTCAGTATCGCCGGCGAAGTCTATGATGCACGCACGCGCTTGCGTGATGCCGGCAAAGACACGGCCCTCAATGTTCTCGATGCTGAAAATGAACTTTTCCGGGCGCAAATTGATGCCGCCGCCGCTCGCTATGACTATTACTCAACGGTCTATCGCGTGCTCTTGGCCACAGGCCAATTAACCCTCAAAAATGCCAGCAATTAATCTGCGCCAAACGCAATCCCTGCTGAAAAAGACTGTGGATAACCACACTCATGACTTGCGCTCAGGCACATAAGCCTTACAGTTACATTCGGCGCAAATAATAACAATAACAAGCCCTTAATGTTAGATAGAAAAAACAATTGGTTAGAGATCAAGATGGCAATGCTTTTCAGTATGCTATTTTTGCTATGCGCCCTCCCCTCTATCGCTGAAGCGCGCCCCTTACGCCTGCTCTTACAGCATATTGGTCAGACTCATCCCGCCATTGTCACACAATATGAGCAAGCGCTTGCATCCGAAGCCATCATCAGCGAAGCGAAAGCAGGCTACCTCCCCCAACTAGGCGTCAGTGCCAGTTACGGATATCAAGAGCGAGATAGAAGCGGCGGCATTAGCTCAAACGGTGTCGAGGACTCCTCTCCTCTCGATGCGAACCTTTCTATCACCCAAAATCTATTTGAGGGCTTCCGCACCAATGGTTCTGTCGATGTCGCCATCTCAACCATGCTGGCAACAAACTCACAATATAACGCGGTGCGCCAACAAGTCTTTCTACAGGCCATTAATGCTTATATTCAGCTAGTGAGGCAACAACACCTCTTGCAATTGTCCCAACAAAATATCCAAACATTGCAAAATCAAGTGGCGCTAGAACGAGAACGTATGATGGCCGGAACGGGTATCTCGGTGGATGTCTTGCAAACTCAATCTCGCTTACAGCTTGCGCATGACCGCTATGCAAGCTTTCTCGGCTCGTTTCATCAAGCGGAGGCGACGTTCACTCAACTCTTTGGGATGAAACCCGATTACCGCACCTTACAAATTCCGTCAGTCTCGCCTGCAGCGATGCCACGCCAATTACAACAGGCGCTCAAAACGGCTTTAGCGAATAACCCGACCATCACTCAGTCGAATCATCAAATTGATGCTGCAGAACAAGAACGCACTGTCGCACGCGCTAACTACTTCCCTCGCCTTGACGTTGTTGCCAGCAGCAGCTTCTCAGATACCGGCGATGATATTAGCGGTGAAACTTCAACGAACGCACTGCAATTACGCGGCAGCTGGGATTTATTCGCTGGCTTTGCAGATCAGTCACGCGAAACGAGAGCCGTTCACAACTATCAATCCTCCCTTGCATCGGCTGATAACACCCGTCGCCAGGTCGTTGAGGCCACTGAGCGTGCATGGGCACAATTAGTGACAACACAGCAGCGCGCCACGATTTTGCAAAATGCCGTTTCCATCTCGCAGCAAGTTTACCGTGCGCGACAACGCCTTCGTGACATTGGATCCGAAACGGCCATTAATGTTTTGGGAGCCGAGAGCGAACTTTTTAACTCGCAAATTAATGCCGTTAGCGCCTTATATGACAGCTATATTGCTCGCTTTAATCTCCTGCAAGCCGTTGGAATGCTTGAGCCATCCGCCCTTCTGTAAAAATGCGTCAGAATCGTTACAAATTTAAGTAAAATTTTAAACAAACTGTCACAGAAGGTTCACACACAACCCATAAGTATTTTGATATTCTGAGATTAATGAAAAAAACCTTGGAGTTAACGATGGACCCGATAAACGATACTTTAATTGATCAGCTGAGCAAACTATACGATAGCTATATGGACGAGGAGACACCCGCAGATGCCTTCCTTGCAAGCTTAAACACGTTGGTGGGTGACATCCTTATTTCTCAGACGGGCTCTAGCGCGCTAACTCCTGATATCAGCATTGCTGACCTACAAGCCCTTCTGCTTCAGATGCAAGCCGATGGAAACTTTGATCCCGCGGGAACCTCTAACGTTGATGTAAGCTTAGGCAAACTACTCTCAGGCATGCAACTCGATGATATGACCTTCGCGCCTATTCCTACTCTTCCTACCGTACCTCCTGTACTACCAAGTCCAGACCCAGCTGAGGGTGTAGGCATTCGTATTTTTGAAGATATGGATGGAGATGGAACCATCTCCGTAGAGGAACTTGAAGCCGGCTCGCAAAGATTAATGAGCACTGAACCAATGGATGTGGCAGATAAAGCCAAGCTTATTGGTGTGCTTGACCAAAATGGCGACGGAAAATGGGATGCTGAGGATGTGGGTGAACTTGGTGTTCAGATCAAAAACATCAACCCTGATTTTGCAGATGATGGCAGCGAGCTAATCGGTAATATGGATCGTGAAGCATTTAATGCCTATAATGATGTTCAAATCGGAGTGGCTTACGATGAAAATGGCGATGGCCATTACAATGTGGGTATTGACAAACTAACAATCACTCGCCCTACAGATACGAATGAACCAACTCCTGATGCCGACGTATCAGCGAACCTTACAGCTCTGCTAAAAGCTTATGACGACTATATCATTGATGGCATCACTGAAGATGAATTAGTGGCTGTTTCCAAAGCAGAAGTGAGCGAAATTCTTAAAGCAGTTCCCCTTTCAGCCGATGACATGCTTCTCGTGAATGCGATTACAGCAAAAATCGTCGCGGATGGTTTCCAGCTAGATGATGGTACAGACTTTACCGATACCATTTCAATGCTTGTGGATAACACAGGGGCCGATACAGGTAATGACGGCGTAGACTTCTACGATGCAGTGGTAACACTTGTGACGACCTATGAAGGCGCAAAAGCAGGTACGGTTAGTACGGAAGAGCTTCTGTCGACTTTTGCTAAGCAAATTGCAGAAATCCTCACCATCAAAGCAGTAGATGGAGACATCATCGATAGTGCTGATCTCAACTTCTTGCACAAATTAATCTCAACGATCACGTCTGATCCTGCTGCTGATAGCGACCTTGTAGCTCTTGTAAATGAGCTTGCAAACGAGCTTGGCGACAGAGTTGACGATGGCTCAGGCGATGGCGATGGCTCAGGCGATGGCGATGGGCACGGTCATGGGCATGGCGATGGACACGGTAATGCCGGTATTAAAGCTCTGTTAGATGCACTTGCAAAAACGCTGACTACCTTACAGGACCTTATCAAAGCGCTCACTGACCAAAATGCAGACCCGGATGCAACTCCAGATCCTGACGTAGATCCTGATGTGGACCCTGATGTAGATCCTGATGTAGATCCTGATGCAGTTCCTGATCCAGATCCGATTCCTGATCCAACTCCAGATCCAACTCCAGATCCTGATCCAGATCCAACTCCAGATCCTGATCCAACTCCTGATCCTGATCCAACTCCTGATCCTGACCCTGATAATGAGACCCTAAACGATCTACTCGATGAATTAACAAACCTAACTAACAACCTAGCTAACAATAGTTCGCCGATTCAATCGATCATCCTATCCGAGAACGCGGATACAGGTGAAGCAGCGAGCAACGATGTTGTAGATATTGAGTCTATTGATTTCCAAATGGCTCAGGACGTTGACCTCGATTTCGGTGACGATATGTAAACAACAAAACTATCCACCTAAGAAATGGCCCGCAGAGTAAACTCTGCGGGCCATTTCTTCTTTTGGGCACGCAATGCTTGCACGATCCGACAGGCTAGCCTATGCCTTTGCTTATAGTGGACCCGTAGCTCAGCTGGATAGAGTGTCGCCCTCCGAAGGCGAAGGTCGTGCGTTCGAATCGCACCGGGTCCGCCATATTTTTCAATCACTTAGAATTATTCTAAATCCTCCATAATAGCTCTGGGCAGCACCGGGGTAGCACGCGGGGGTACTTTTCTGAACCAATTTTTCTCTTATTCACTTAACAATACTTATTTGCGATAATAACTACTATGAGTGACCAAACGAAAAATAAATACCCCAAAACAATATCAGAAGAAGACATTTCAGATATTTGTTACCAACACAGCTTCAATAGCGAAAAAAAGCGTCAATTAAACAGCTTTTTGCATGAACTGATTGAAATCATCAGTGATGCTTTGGAAGAAAACGAAGACAGAACATCGCTAGCAGAGCAAATGAAATGGCTTAATGATTCCAAACAAAAGGCGGAGAAGCTTCTGCGGCACTTAAAAACGCCAGACCAGCATAAACGTCGTCAATTTGGAAAAAGCACTGCTAAAAGACTGCATCGGCTTTTCTCACCCGAAGGACTATTACCTGTATTGTCTAACCTAGCCCCCCTACCTACGAGTAACGATAATGGTTCCCTAGGGAATAGCTGCGCTGACTTGCTTGACAGCCCCGCCCTACCAATAAGCTTAACTTCTCAGACAACCAACCACGAGCCCAATTATAAAAAACTGCACCACATAATGCACAAAGATGGCATAGACGTTGTTGGAGCCGTATTAGAAAATACCATTGTCAGTATCAGCAACACGCTAGATATTTACAAGACATTACCTGAATCGAAAGGCGGCAGAAAACCGAATTGGCATCGCCGAAGCCTTATAGTCAATCTTTTGAACATTTATCAGTGCCTAGGAGGAAAGGTGACACGCGCGAATGAAGGCCGCCACGTTGATTTCTGTGAATCGTTATTCTCTACAATGGGACTCCCCACAAAAGGAGTTTCCTCAGATGTTCCAAGGGCATATGAAGAATTACAAGAAAAGCTCGCAAAACCTCACTGAGAAAATTCGAGGTTCTGAAATAATCTCAAAGTAATTACCTGCGATAATCTTCTAATATTAACAGATTAGGAGAAAGTTATGGTAATCACAAAGCGTTTTAGCAGAGTTGACGCCGCAATTTATTTAACCCAAAGCGGCTGCAAGACATCGCCCAAAACTCTAGCAAAGCTCGCGGTAAATGGCGGCGGCCCTAAATTCAGGAAGTTTGGGCATCGAGTTATTTATGAGCTAGGAGCGTTAGACGAATGGATGAATGATAAGATATCACAGCCATTTGAAAACACCGCACAAATTAAAGAAGCTAGAAACCAAATAAACTCGGCAAAAGCATCTGAGCCCCCTCTTTGCGCTACGACTGAGAAAAAGGAACTTACTAATCAAGTACCTTCACTCCCACCTACCACTGATTTTGGTATGAGTGGCGCTATTGCAAATGAGGAGGCTTAGTCATGACAACATCATTACTGAGTGCCAACCAAGCGCTAGGTGGAGAGATTTGTAATGGTCAAATATTATGCCCCGGTCCGGGACATAGTAAGCATGACCGTTCTCTTTCGGTGAAATTTGAGCCCAGTGCGCCAGATGGTTTTGTCGTCCACTCTTTTGCAGGTGATGAACCAATGCGCTGCCGCAATTACGTTAAGAAGCGCTTGAAATTAAGCTCTGAGTTTTCACCTCCTGTAATTAAGCGAGAGCAAAATCAACCAAGTGCAAATCGCAAACGCCGTGCGAGGGCTTTGAAGCTTTGGCGACAAGCGAGGTCGTTATGAACAGTGCTGAACAAGTCAGAAAGTATCTTTCTGAATACCGTGGGATTGGTTTGAAGGCGCTTCCAAGCGATATTCGGCACCATCCAGCGGTTTATCATTTCAAAGCGGAAAGAGATTACCCAGCGATGATTGCCGCCCTCCGTGATAGTGTTGGCCAAATTACGGCAATCCAAAGCACCTTTATCGACCCGCATACAGGTGATAAGGCAAAAATCACCTCCCCAAAGCTCTGTATGGGCATCGTCAAGGAAGCAGCTATCAAGCTTGCCAATTACGACGGTTCAATTCCTCACCTAGCTATTTGCGAAGGATTAGAGGATGCGCTTTCTGTAATGGAATTAACGGGCTACCCAGCATGGGCGGTTTGTGGGGCGCATAATTATCGTCACCAGCAAATACCCGAATCTATCCATGAAGTTGTGATAGCTGCCGATAGTGACGAGGTGGGGCTATCTGCTGCGAGAATGTTAGCCCAACGTTTGATAAATGAAGGTCGTGTGGTTCGGATAAAACCACCACCTGATGGCTGCAAAGACTGGAATGACTACCTCAAAAAGAAAAAGGCGGATGCTGTAACACCCGCCACCATTAAATAAGGATTTTACACCATGAATACTACATTGGAAAAACAGGAATTACAAGTTTTTGACGAATCACAGGCAGCGGATATTTGGCCTAAACCAATTTTGTTTGATGACATCAATACTCCTGATATATCGCCATCATTACTGCCAGAACCTTACTCCGCTTTTGTTCGTGAGTTGGCAACTGCAACAGAAACTCCACCTGAAATGGCGTTGGCTTGCGTACTCGCAATGCTCTCTATCGCGGTTACGGGCAAGTATGAAATCTCGCCCAAAGATGGCTGGGTGGAATCTCTAAATTGTTACTGGTTTGTTGAAATGTCGCCAGCCAATCGAAAATCAAAGGTTATGAGCGAATGTTCAAAGCCAGCATTATTATGGGAGCGTGAGCAATATAAGCTAGTTAAGCCCATTATTGAGCGTATTACATCTCAAAACAAAACCAAAGAAGCACTCATTCGCAAGTTACGCAATAAAGCGGCTGAAACTGAAACCTCGCCTACTGACCGTGATAGCCTACAAAAAGAGATTGAAGAAGTTGAGCAATCAATCGAGCCAGTGCCAGCATATCCAAAATTATTCGCCAATAACGTAACGCCTGAATCATTAGAGAATTACGTTAAAGAGCAGCAAGGACGATTTGGTATCGTCAGCGATGAAGGCGGGGTTATTGAAACTCTGACTGGTCTTTATTCTGGCGGTAAGGCGAATGTCGATATTGTCTTAAAAGGCATTGATGGCGGGTATATTCGCGTAAGGCGAAAAGACCGAGAATTTAACTTAAATCCCTTCCTTTCAATCATGCTATGTGTTCAGCCTGCTATTCGCGGCAAGATGGCTGAAAATCAAAACTTACAGGGAAATGGTGCGTTAGAGCGTTTTCTATATCTAATCCCTAAAAGTCAGCTAGGAAGCCGTACCCATGATAAGCTGCCTGTTAGCACGCAGACAAGAGAGGCATATAATCAGGCAATTCGGAAGCTGCTCGATATTTCAGTTCTCGAATCCGAAAGCGGTGGATTATTATCGCGCACATTAAGCCTATCAAGTGAAAGTTACCGAAATTTCCATAATTTCCAGCTCGAATTAGAACCGAAGTTGAGAGATGGAGGCGAGCTATACCCATTACAAGGCTGGGCTGGTAAAATTGCTGGTTTTATTGCGCGTATTGCTGGCCTAATTCATCTCGCAAAAGGGCTTAATGAATTTTCGGAAGTTGATATTGAAACAATGCAAGCAGCTCTCAAGATAGGTAAAGCTCTTATTGAACACGCTAAGACAGCTTATAAGCTGATAGGGTTAGAGCCTACGGAGCGTAACGCCTATACTGTATTCAAATTCCTTGAAGGCTATGGATTGCCTCAAATTTCGCGTTCAGAGCTAACTATAGCGATGAAGCATAATATGAAGTCACCTGAGTTGACCGAGGCGTTAAAGGATTTGGAAGGCCGTCATATCGTATCTGAACATAAAGAAAAAGGTAGCGGTTCACGCGCTATCACCATGTATCGGATTTCACCCCGTATTCACGATGCAAAACTTGTGGGAAGTTCGGTAAATACGGAAAGTTCATCAAGCGAAGTTTCCGAAGCTCCAGAGACGCGCACTAAAAACACGAACAATATTAGGTCGTTGGAGGAATTAGCTAACGGCCCTTCAAAAAACGAAAAAGCATCAAAAACAGAGTTGGTAATTTGACAATAGATTTCGCTAAATGATTGGAGTAAAAAATGGGTAATTATGCGTCAATGCGGTGGGAGTTTCATACGGCAAAAACCACGGTGGAAGAGCTTTTATGCTTCGATATTGATGAAATGGTGAAGCGGAAATTCATCCGTTGGCAACGAGGGTGCAAGCATACCCTCAGTTGGCTTGATAATTGTGGGAATGTTTTATTCTCGCTTCACTATGATTGTTACGCATTCCACCCTGAATCGGCGCATATCAATCTGAAATACGACTCCATCCATGGTCAGCATGATTACGATGTGAAGCTATCACATACGGTGCCGCATTTTGGTGGTGTTCGTATTTGGGTGCATTGTCCAAACTGTCAAAAGCGATGCCGTAAGCTCTATCTCTGTCAGGAGAGCTTGTCTTTCATCTGCCGAGGATGCGGTAACTTTGCTTATGAGTCGCAACAAATGAGGCCCTTTAATCGCATCGTGAAACGTATGTATGGTATTGCGGGGAGGTTAGGTGATGGCGGCTCTCTTCATCCTCCCCCTAAGCCCAAAGGGATGCCCTGGCTTACCTATGATAAGTTGAGTTGTGAATTGGCAAAACAAGATATGAGAGCGCGTGCGTTATTTGGTGAGTAATCAGGAAATTGTCGCTCTAATTCTTTGATGTAAGCGCTCTTTCAATTCATCCGCGTTTTCCCAAGCGATGGTATTATACTGCCGGATGTCAAAATGAAGGTTTTCTAAATCATCTTTTCGGCAGGTCCAAATAACGGGAATACCGAGCCCTAGCGCGAACCCAGCTTCAAAATAGACGCCTCCTCTATGGTTTGTGAAGTCCGCTACAATAAAGCGTGAGCGTTTGATTTCAGCGATTATTTCATCATCAATTTTATCGTTATGCTCTTTGTTGTCGATTCTAAGTGGTTTAAACTCAGTATCCTCAAATGCAGCTTTTATCCCATCCTCCCAAATAGGTGTCATGGAATCATCAAACCACATCGCAATAAAGCATTGAGAGGTACGTTGTTTTTTATTTTGAGATTCCACCTCTGCCCAACCAAGAGCCGATATAAAGCAATCTGTTAGAGGGTTTCCAGTATGTGCTACTGCTTGAAATTCAGTCGCTCTAATGAGCCTTTGATGATAGAGAATCTCCATAACAAACCAGTAATCTTTTGCACTGCGCGCTGCAATCTGCGCAATGTATTTGGGGTTATCCACGTCAATAATTTCGGTGTAACTTTTTACGTCTTTTGCATAAGAATTAAGCAAGATGCTTGTCTTCTCAGATAAAGGAATTTCTCGTAATTGAGCGTATTTCTCGTATTCATGAACTTTTATGGACACCACCCTTCTAGCATCCCATTCTGAACGCAAATATGAAGATAAGAGGTGTGGTTTAATTTTTTCATCCAACCCTTGTGTGCTGGCGCTACCGGAGAGTTCATACTGACCACATTGAGGGCAATCCAAAAGGCGCTTATCACCGTAATCCTGACTGGTTACTTCTTTGCATTCATTCTCGCAGACAAAGCACTTTTCCATTTTATTCTCCCTTATTGCCAAAATAACAGGTTAGCCAGCTCCACGAGCAATACAATCATTACCTGCTTGACCATCCATGCCCTCTGCCATAGCTTCAAAGTGCGTTACCTAAGTAGGTACGCGAGGCTTCGAAAACCTCTTAATCATATGCGGCTTGTGCAGCCGTTAACCGTGCATTTCGACTCATTTGTCGGGATGCCGCTGGTGATAAAATAGGCTCCGGCTAAAAGCTAGTGGGAACCTTCTCATATGGTTAGGTTTTTTCGAACGTCCCGGCGCCAGTCCTTCGGGGTTGGTGTCTTCGACTTTAATTTGGGGAGGAAACCACCGTGAAACCATTCTTGTTACCACTGGCGCTTACAGCAATCACTCTCACGGGTTGCGCTGCCATGCACCAGCAGAAGATGAGCCAATTATGGCAGCAAACTAGCATCATTGAGCAGGGTTGTGAAAGCAGTTATGAAGCTGGCGACATCAAAACTCATATGGATAAAACCGCCTGTACCGTTACACAGGCTTTTCCACTCTTCGAGAAGGAAGCTGGCGAGAGTCTTCCATATGTTAGGCGTATTTTTGCGATGAAGGCATTATTAGCCGAGAAGCTCGATAAGAAGCAAATCACTCCTGCGGAGGCACAAATGACCTATGCCGAGTTTAGAGGTGCCGTTGAAGCAGAGGAGGCCGCTATTCGCGCCGAAAGGCAAGCGGCCATAAATGCCAGCATGAATGCTTTGGGCCAGCAGATGATTCAGCAAGGTGCTCCATCACCCAGCAGCAGCGTTAATTGCCGCTCGGTGAGCCATGGAAATCGTACCAATACGACCTGTCAGTAGCACTGTTAATCATGGGTGATGTCATCATGTGGATGGTAATCATCGGTTTCACTGGGACCGGGTTTTATGTGCTTTGCAGCGACGCGCAAAAGGAATATGGGGATAAAGGAGGGTTAATTGCTGCCATCATATGCTTCCTTATCATTATCAGGCTATTCTCCGCTTATACCGATGATGATGAACCTTACCCATACTGTGAACCAAGCATGACAGGGCTCGCTTGCTATGATTGACCCAAAAAAAGTGATAATCGAAATATTGACTTGGTTAGCACTATAAAACGCTAATAACTGTTGATTTATTGCCCTTTCAATCCACCACCGTAATAAATTCTTAACCGAATTATGCTGTAATGGTCGGAGTTGGAGGAAAGTAGCATATGACAAATTTGGTAAAGTCGGGCGATTATACGTTCGCCCCCTTTCAATCGGTAATGATATACGCTGCAATGAACGCGGCTAACCCAACTGCTTTAAAAGAGCCAATGAATGAAGAAAAGCTGGCGGAAGTGGAAGCTTTCATGGAGCAAATCAATCAACAAACAAAGGCTTTCACCAAAGAAACAGAGCAGTCAAGTGACGTTGCTGATTGGCCACCTGCTCTTGATGTTCAACAGAATCTCTCCTCCATTACGGCAATGTTAGAAAAAACGAAAGCAAAAACGGGTATTGAGTTCAATAAGCTGATTGGTGTTGCACCGTCCAATAGCGGAGCATTCTCCGTTAACGGCAATCATAATATCTCAATTGACTATGCTGCTATTAAGGGAGAAATGTTCAGTCACGAACGCTTAGCGGATATTATCAATCATGAGGCAGCTCACCTGCATTATCGTGACCATGAGCTAAACGGTCTAGCCAAGATGGCAGCAGACCAAATGAATCAATTGATGGTCATCAAGGAGCTGCATCGGGATAACCCTGACTTGCTATATAAACTGATTCAAGACAACTACGACTCAATCGAACAATTCTCTGAGCAGGTCAAGGGGATTGAGTCAGCGGTGAACAAATTTGTGGAGCCACTTTTTCCTGTTATGGATATGAATTATCAGGCCGTTTTGCATGATATGTATAGCGAGCATAAGGTTGAAAAGGCGTTGGATAAGGTCAGCTCAGAAAATAGTTTTCAGCAGCTATATGCCTCGCTTGCTCCACTAAGCCTTACCTTTCCCGCTGTAACAAAATCGCAAGCAGTTAAGGTTAAGGAGATGATAGATTCAATTGACCTAAACAGCAGTCCACAAGCAGAGGCAACGAAACAGCACCTTTTGGCAACGTATGACAGCTCTTTTAATCAAGACCAGCAGGTCGCAATTAATATTGCTCCTGCCGATAAAAAGCAGATTGACCATATTATTAAGGAAAAGCTACTGCCACTCAGCGAATATCCTGAAAAGTTGCGTAAATTTTCACGAGAAACCCGCCTAGCTGCTGAATTTCGTGCCGATGATTTCTCCGTCGCCTTTTCAGATAAGCCAAAAGAGGCTCATTTATGTTTGGCAGAGCAAGAGCGAATCGCTGAAAATATTAAACAAAATAATCCGGAACAAGCTGCGATGATGATACAAGCAGAGGAAGAAGACCCGCATCCTCCGCTTTCCGTACGTGTTGAACGCTCAAAAAAGCTGGGTGAATATGTGGCAGCTTTACGAGCGGAAAAAGGACCAGAGGCTAATTTGCTAGAGTATTTGGATATGTCAATTGGCGCTTTTAGCCTTCTGCCAACGGAGAAAAAAGCTCTCGGCGGCGGATATACTGGTCCCGGCTGATTGCAACCAAATGTATTTCTTCTCTAATTTATCGCTTTTTAATTGATATTATTTCCGCCGAATCGCCTCTGTCTGGATTTAACGCTGCGGAGATTGTTCCAGCAATCTTTTCTGAGGCGCGACGTAAAGGGTCATCAGCAAAGTGAGAATAGCGCGCAGTGGTATAAGCAGAATTTTGTCCCAACAGCTTACCTACCATGCTTAAGCCAACCCCAGTCATGCCACCAACAGACGCAACGGAATGGCGAATATCATGGACTCGGATATCATCTATACCCGCGTAATGAACAATTCGTTTCCAAGGTCTTTTTATATCGTACCGATGAGTATCCGGTTTCTGACCGGGAATAACAAAATCGTTGATTCTAGGTAAGTTTGATAGCACCTCAAGTGAAGGGGCAGCTAGTAACACACGTTTCGCACCTGTTTTAGAGTCTGGCAGGTGAAGCATCCCTCGGTCAAAATCAACCTCACTCCATTTGAGCTTTATAATTTCACCTGAACGACACCCTGTGAATAACATAAGTCTAATCGCTGCGGTGGCAAAAGGTGAAATAACTTGTCGCCTATCTTTCTCCTTAGCAGGGTGATGCTTAGATATCTTTTTACTGCTAGTCACCCAAGGCAAGCCAACGGTTTCTGCTTCACGAAGGGCATCCCCTAACCTTCTAAGCTCATCAACAGAAAGAAAACGCTCACACTTTTTATCTGGGTACTTTTCAATACCAGCACATGGATTACTTTCAATGTAATGCCGCGCCATCGCATAGCTAAAAATCCCGCCAAGCAACCCAACACTACGAGATGCAACCCCCTTCCCCCCTGTAACACGAGAGCGACCTTGTTTTTTCGTTTTTGTATCAGATGCTGTTTTGCCCTTGGCAACGTCACGCATGAATCGTTCGACATCCTCACGCTTCACTTGGCTAATGCGTTTATTTCCCAATAGCGGCTTAATATGCCTACTTATGCGCCCTCTATCGCTTATTAACGTGGATTCTTTCTTATGCTCACAACCATCTTCCAAATATTGGTCACAAAGCTGTGATAACGTCATTTCAGCACGCTGCTTCGACCTTGCGCCAGCAACATCATCACCAAGTCTTGCCTTGGCTAAAATATCAGACGCTGCCTTACGCGCCTGTTCTACCGTCAAGATACCATACCTTCCAATAGTCACTTTACGAACCGGACTTTTCCGTCCACCTCCCCCAATACGATATTGAGCGATAAAAGTTTTGGCGCCTGATTTGCGAATGCGACAACCAAAACCAGCTAAATCACCACACCACACGACATAATCTTTATCGGTAGGATGTGAATTATCAACGGCTGTTTTGGTCAATCTTCTTTTCTTATTGGGTTCAGCCATAACAATAATTCTTTCTGGGTAGCACGCGGGTATCACGCATTTGGTAAATCAACGTAAAGAAGAGTATCACCAATACCTCACAATATGTCAAAATCTTATTGAAATATATGTATTTTTCATAATTAAGTAAAATGGAGTAACTTCAATA
>JAQXAR010000051.1 GCA_029252805.1 Rickettsiales bacterium | reverse complement strand
CGTAGAACCCGCAATGAAATATTTTATCAACTCTAACTGCTTATTTCTCGATAACTTACAATGCTTTATATACATCAATAACTCCTAACAATTTAAATGTTAGGTGTCAGCCCCTAAATGTTTTGACACACACCTTGAAAGTTAACTGAATATTAGAATATTAATATTACAATGGATTAGGCAAAAAAGGAAATGGGGCAGCAAATGATCAAAAGAAACCCTTACGTGGCAACCTCGCGCCATCAAGGCTTCACTCTACTGGAACTTTCTATTGTGCTAGTAATTATCGGTTTGATCATCGGTGGTATCACCGTTGGACAGGACCTCATAAGAAGTGCAGAACTAAACTCTGTGATTAATGATGTGAATAAATATAAAACTGCTGTTAACACTTTTAAGCTTAAGTATAATGCTCTTCCCGGTGATATGGATAATGCCACCGCCTATTGGGGAGCAGCCCACGCGACTCCCGCAACTTGTTATACCACCGCTTCTACTGGCACAGAAACATGCGATGGAGATGCTGATGGAATAATTAGCACAGCAGATGGCGGCACGAACGCATCAGAGCGATGGCGCGCATGGCAACATCTAGCCAATGGGGGAATTATATCCGGAAACTTTACTGGAGTAGCAGGAAGTGTTGGCATCTACGATTCAGATAAAGGAATCAATGTTCCTGAATCTAAAATTAGTGGGGGAGGATACACAATGTTATATATTAACTCCACCGACACAGGATACTTTACAGAATTTAGAAGTAACAATGTTATTACTCTCGGCTCAGAAGGAATTGTAGGGAGTTTGTCTGGAGGTGTTTTGACCTCGACTGAGGCTGCTAATATCGATACAAAAATAGACGATGGAAATCCTGCAAGCGGGAGAGTAAACTCCACGCCCTTAGGGTCTAATTACGCTGGAACGTGTACTACCACAAATTCAAGCGCGACATCAGAATACGCTCTCTCTTTAACTGGTAGCATTTGCATGTTAGCTTTCCGCTTACAATAGAGAAAGCTACGTTTGGTTGAAAATGAAGGACAGTGATTCTATAAAATTGAATGAGAATCTCGTCCAACGATATGTTTTTCTTCCACCTCTAACCGCTAGTGACCGCGTGCAACCGGATAATTCGACAGCAAAAATAGCAGCAACTTTTGGAACGACATCTATATGTAGCTATATTTATCAATAGCTTGCATATTCAATGTGGATTCCGTAGGGATCACCATTTATTCTCTTACTTATTGAGAAGCATAGAAAATTCTTAAATTATTATATGGCTGAGTCCTCACTGCTACAGGAGAGTGCTACAGTTATGCCGAATCAAACCCACTTAATGACCTGCTGAGCAATAGCAAAGATAATCAAATGAGGCGCGAAGATGTACCTATACATCCGAAGCTCATTCAGTGTGGGTTTCTTGATTATGTGAAAAGCTGTAAAAAGAACGAAGCTGGATTGCTATTCCCTGACTATCGGCGTTCCTAACCTCACGGGTCATGCCAGAATAATCAATCCAAAACACCATGTCATCTGGCGCAACCTTATTCGCCGCTCTATCACGTAGATTCTTTTGATCTCTTAACCGTAATTGCTCGCCATCAATGAAAAATGATGAACGAATTGTCTTCGCATCTAAGCAAGAGATTGCATCTGCGGACCTGAGGACGAGATTGGCGAAGGATAGCTGTTGATATGCCTCTTGATAGTCCCGAATAGGGGCAGCGACAGTGGTTAACGTGGCGGTAGAGAGAGCTGGATTTTCGTTGACGTTTACTTCTGCCTTAGTAGGTGAACGTTTTCCACCCTGTTGATGTAGAGGGGAGTCATAGGCTTGGTGCATTGCTTGAAAATCGTGGTACTGCTCCCATGTGCCATCTTCACGCACCCATTGGGTTTGTACCGACCCCTGATATGCCTCAGGATCTGCTGTACCCTCATGGGATATGCCGTCTCCATCCAAATAATAGGGCCGCCCGCTTTCGGTAAGGCCAATGTTTCGTACTTTGGGATCATTGATATAGTATTTTTGTCCCTCTGGGCTGGTATAAGCACGTGTGCCAGATTTTAATTCTTCTAGGTGATCTGGCGTTGTCTTCTTTGTATCCAGTGCAGGAGAAATCTCGATCCAAAAGTCACCCGCTTTAAACTGTTTCAAAGCTTGTAATTGAGTGGCACTCATGGCTTTGGCGGTCCGACCGGTCCTCAAGCCTACTACAACCTCGCCATGCTCAGGTATATCCGTTTTTAAGAAGATGCCGCTGCGTCCGGTACCTGCTAAACTGAATTTTACGCCTCCTTCTGGGATTTTAACTCCTTCGGGTAGTATGCCAGAGACGATTTCGTTAACGACTTCGGGACTATCAGATAGTTTTTTCAATAGGTCAGGAAGATCCTCAGCTGTCTCAATCGCGGATTTTTGAGTTTGCTCCTTCTTCGACATTAAGACGTCTAATGCGGTCTGTGCAGTATTTTGCAGGTCTTGAGCTGGTATTGCGTTAACCAAATCATATTTAGCGAAGGTAAAGGCATCGCTGAGCTCTCTTTTTACTGTCTCCATACGGACTTCTTCGGCGATATCACTCTCAGATGATACCTCCATTAAACTTTTTTCTTCGTATAGTAATGCTTCGCGATTTTCTGATAAATCATAATCAAGTGGTACGGTTACTCCTACACTTCCATTAGTTTTGTCGATACTAATGGTTGCTTTTGCATCATAAGCCACGGCGATTCGTTCGGCTAATGCCTCCATATATTTTCGATTAATTTCGGTAGGGAGGAGGCCTGTGGCAGCCTCAACTTCTTCATTTACGACGGGAGGGAGTGTTATCGTTAAATGAGGGGTGTTATTATCATCAAGGGTTACAACTCTACCTAAATGGGGAAATCGTCGGTCACCCATCGGCTGTCCTGCGCCCATACTATGCACAATCGGCCACCCCGTATGGGGGCTGATACCTGCTGTAATAGGTCGTTCGTCAGACATGGTGGTCCAAAAATTATTTCATTAAGCCAATTATACCCATATTCTGTTACAGGATTATGACAGTTCTGATGAATTTTGGTCATATCTGACTGTATTATAATGACTGCTGACATATGGCCGGCTTGTTCACGGCGCTCAGGCTTCTTTGTTGCGCATCTCAAAAGCTCGCGAGTGATAAGTTCTCGCGTTATAGCTCAATAAGTGGTATAAATATGAGGTATAAGTAGGGGGTTTATAGCTCATGATATGGAATTGGCAGCAAAATAATTGGCCTGATTTTAGCTGGGATAGTGCCGTTTTAAGCGAGTTTGAGGCGACGTTTCAGCGTCACTCGGGCATTTTAATTGGGGCTGCGAAGCATATTGGTGAAACGGATCGAGAGCGCCTAACGGTTGAGATGATGGTGGGTGAGGCGGTTAAGAGCTCTGAAATTGAAGGGGAACATCTTAATCGTGATAGCGTGCAATCCTCCATCCGCCGTCAATTTGGGTTGGAAAGTGATAATCGCCGGGTGCCACTGGCTGAGCAGGGTATTTCCGAAGTGATGGTTGACATTTACCGTCAGTTTGATGAGCCGCTCTCGCATGAGGCATTGATGCATTGGCATAAGCTGCTGATGAATGGGCGTGATGATATAACGGATATTGGGTGCTATCGTACTCATGATGATCCGATGCAAGTGGTGTCTGGGCCGCTGCATAAACCAAAGGTGCATTTCGAGGCACCGTCTTCTGGCCTCATACTGTCGGAGATGTCGGCTTTTGTAGATTGGTTTAACAAGACAGCACCCAATGGCAAAGCACCGCTCTCGTCGCTGATACGGGCAGGGGTGGCGCATCTATACTTCGTCTGTATCCACCCGTTCGAAGATGGTAATGGTCGTATTGGCCGTGCGGTAGCGCAAAAGGTGTTGTCGCAGTCATTCGGGCAACCAACGTTGATCGCCTTATCGCAGGCCATCCAGCGAGGGCGTAAGCGCTATTACGAGCAGCTTGAGGCGAATAATAAGCATTTAGATATTACGGATTGGCTGGTTTATTTCGCGCAAACGATATTGGAAGCGCAACAGGACACCCAAACCATGATCGATTTCTTGATCGAAAAGACCAAACTTTATGATCGCTTGCGTGATAAGTTGAATGAACGGCAGGCAAGGGTGCTTGAGCGACTGTTCCGTGCGGGGCCAGAAGGCTTCGAAGGGGACTTGAGCGCCGAGAACTATATCCGCATTACGGGCACTTCTCGTGCTACGGCGACGCGTGACTTACAGGGTATGGTTGAGCTGGGTGCGTTAAGGCGTGAGGGAGAGCTCAAAGGAACCCGCTACCGTTTAAATATGCCTATGCCTGAGGATACTCATGAAGCGTCACCATTCGATCATCATTAACGCCAAACTCAGGCAGGTTTTGCCGCACAATATCGGCCACATAGGAAGGGCAGAGGTGAGCGTAATGCCTTTCGCAGGTGCGTGTATCAGAATGCCCTAGTTGTTTGGCAATTACCTGCAAAGTCGTACCTCTCATTGCCAGCATTGAGGCGTAAGTATGTCGCAGAATATGAAATCCGATGGCTGGGGAAATAGAGCCCGCCATACAAGCAAGCTTTATTCATAGGGGGAAGTAAATACAACTATGGACATGAATTATTTTATAACAGTGTGTTATAGTGTTTTTGGTTGTGTTTAAGTTCATACGCCAGCCTCTAGTGCTTTTGCGGTCATAAAAAAGGCCCCAGGGGAGAATAGCCGCCACAAAGCGTTGTTGAGCAATTGAAGCAGAAATTTGGCTCAGTTTAGATGAAATGAAGGTAAGCCTTCAGACTACCCCATTGCGTTAACTTTAAAAGACTCTTCAATAAGTTCATAAGCTCACCTCAAACCTTCCACCGTAGCTATCCACCTATTATTTTTATTTTCAATTTCTTGTATTTTGCTTTGTCAAAATAGAATCGCGTCCATAGCCTCTTATCAGGGTTTTTATCTTCTCTATGTTCTTCAATATGTTCGAGTCTAATTTGTTTGCTTTTTTTATGATCAGTTGCGATATGTTTGGGTGCTTTATCTATAATTTTTACAGGGAATTTATAGGTATCCTCCACATCGATAACCATCACTCTTCCCAGCCGTGTTCCCTTCTCAATTGTCTGCGTACCTTGCTTTGTAAGTTTCAATGTGAGGAAAATGGGATAGGTTAGAGCAGCAGGTTCTATGAGTGCAGACATGGCGGTGAAGCGTGGATCAAAATCATTAGGCACAGGAATGAATAAAAGCTGTTTTTTTACTTGTTTGGGCAACTTCCAGATATATCCTAATGTAAAAGTGATTGATCCAGAACCAAAATGGCTTGCGGCAATTTCTGCGCCCTCTGAGACCTGTACAGCCGCCTTATCTTCTTTCCCATCCCATTCATATGTTACATCCATGGGGCAAATAATATCCAGACCCAGCTCATTGGCCACTGCCAGTGGCAGGCATCGATATGCATGGGGATTCATCCAATCCCGTAATCGAGATGGGGTTTCTAAATTACAGGAAAGATGTGCGGGATCTGATCTATATAACAACATTAGTCTGGCAAAACCTCAAATATCCACATTCTTCAACATCCTTCATTCTATCTTCAGTGACACTGAAAAAACTTTTCTTTTTTTAAATACAGTGAGCTGGGTAGGCACTAGCTTACCTAAAATAGGCATTTCGATCAAATATATAAGACTCTGTACTGCTCGCTTTGTAATTTGAGAGTCATTGCCTCCCGCCTTTGTTGTACTGAATTGCGATGTTTATTTCCCTGTGCTTACTTCGAATTGGGAAACGGGAGGCGGCTTTGCTTTGGTGCCAAGGGCAGTTTGATAAGGTTTTTTGTATGGAGTCCAACCGCAGGTTTCTGTGCTTGTGCTTTGCGTTTTTCAACGAGTCTTGCAGTGGCCTCTTGTTCAGCAGCTTTAAGAATAGATTTTTCTAGTTCTTTGATTACTGCATTAATCCGGTCCCTCGCTTCAGGGTTTGTTGTTTGAGTATGTGGTTGACCTTCTTTATCGTCTAATCTCTCTATTGCCATCTTTTGCAATAGTAATGCATCTCCCAATGCTTCGACGGAAAGTTGTTTTTGTTCTGCATCTGACATATCCATACTCATTGTTTGATCTGATGCTTTCATCATACAGTACAAAAGTTAACGATGTTTTAATGGGCGAGAAGTGACCCCCTAGTTGTGGTTTTGAAGTGTTAACTCTAGGTTGAGCGTGAGAGTAACAATTATTAGTTTTGTGAGGAAAGCGCGTGCCACCTACATCAACACTTATTAATCGCGCGCATTCATTTTCCAAATTACAGTTTTGGAAGAAAGCGGAGCAAGCGCCCTTATCCAACCCCAAGCCGGGTAGTTTTACGTCGCACATGGTTGCGCTCGTTGCCAAGCTGGTGAACATGCGTGGCAGCGATGCCACGATTGAGTTTAAGGCATTATGTAAAGTGTTTCACCTGGCGCCTGGGGTGCGCAAAAAGCTGCTTTCCGTTTATGTTTCGGCGTTGCGCGATCCGTTGCCAGCGGAATATCATGCGAAACAAATTGCCAAGCTTTATGCCGAGCAATTAGGCGAGCGAGATGAAGTTTTAGAGCGATTGATTCGTATTGCTGCCGCCTCACGCTCTTTTATCGCACGTGATGAATATTACTTCTTACGTTCAATGGCAGAGGCTCTATCGGTCTCGCAGCAGCATTTTATAAGGCTTTGTGGGCGTTATGAAATCGAAATTCCGAGTGATAATCCGTATATAGTTCTCGGGGTAAATCGTTTATCCAGTAAGAAAGAGATTAAAACGAAATACCATCGTTTAGTGCGTGAATATCATCCTGACACGGTGGGGGCAGCAGGCTATTCGACGTCAGAGGCGCAGGCATTTAATCAGAAACTAGTCGAGATTAATCAAGCTTATAGTGCGCTGCGTGAGCTTGCTGTTTAAAAATCGACTTGCATGAAGTAGAGGCCACAAGCGGGGGCGGTTGGGCCTGAAACTTTGCGGTTTTGGGCGTCCAATACTTCCTGTAACTTGGCTTTATCCCATTGGCCGTTGCCAATTTTGCGTAAGCATCCCATGATTATCCGTACTTGATGGTGCAGAAAGCTATAGGCTTCAAGCTCGGTGGTTATTTCGTCATTCTGCCTGCTTATGTTGATTGATAGGATTGTTTTTACAGGGGATTTTGCTTGGCAATCGCTATCGCGGAAGCTTTGGAAATTATGGGTACCAACCAAGACCTGCGCCGCATCATGCATGGCCTGAGCATCGAGTGGTTCCGGCATCTGCCACGCTAAATTACGATCGATGACTAAGGGGGTGCGCCGATTTATAATTCGATATTTATAGTAACGTTTTTTAGCATCAAATCGGGCATTGAAATTATCCGCGACTTTTTCGGCTTTTGTGATGGCGATTTGTGACGTGGCAATATGATAGCTGACGCCTTGAGCAATTGCGTGGGCCTCTCGCTCTTGCGGTAAATCGACATGTGCAATCTGACCGTAAGCATGCACCCCAGCATCGGTACGGCCAGAGCATTGCACGACAAAACGTTCGTCGGTATTGAAAAATTTACTAACCGCTTCTTCGATATGTTGTTGGACGGTGGCTTGGGTTTTTTGTCTCTGCCAGCCAGCGAGGCCAGTTCCATTATACTCAATGGTGAGTTTATATCTAGGCATCGAACGTGCTGCCTTTGGGGATACTGAAACCGCGTAAAAGTTCGTCAGCATCCATCGGCTTTTTGCCGGCGCGCTGAACTTTAGTGAGTTTGATCGCGTCGCTGGCACAGCTCACCGTTAGGCTATCATCGAGTAATTCACCCGCATTGCCTGTGCCCTCAGCTAGGCTCGCATTGAGGATTTTCAGCTTTTCGCCATTCAATTCTGTGAACGCGCCGGGGAAGGGCGATAAGCCTAAAATCTGCTGTAGGACTTCTTTAGCCGGCTTTTTCCAGTCGATACGCGCTTCGGCTTTATCAATTTTACTGGCGTAAGTGACGCCCGTTTCAGATTGTACGGTGGCGACAGGTTCGTCGGCTAAAACTAGCAAGATAGCGGCGCCGGCTTTTGCAGCCATCACATCATGCAACTCGCCTGTAGTCATGCCATCCGTAATACTCATGGGCTGTTCTAGTAGGATAGGGCCGGTATCTAACCCAAGCTCCATTTGCATGATGCAGAGCGAGGTTTCGCTATCGCCCGCCATGATCGTGCGTTGTAGTGGTGCCGCGCCGCGCCAGCGTGGAAGCTTGGAAGGATGCACATTAATGCAACCGTGTTTCGGAGCATCCAATATTGCTTGCGGCAGAAGTAATCCATAAGCGGCAACAATCGCGGCATCTGCTTCATAGGTGGCGAATCGTTGTTGTTCTTCGTTTGATTTCAGGCTGGCTGGGTGATGCACTGCAATATCGTGTTGTAGGGCCACTTCATGCACCGGAGTGTTGCGCAATTTATGGCCGCGACCTGCGGGGCGAGGGGGCTGACAGTAAACGGCAACGACTTCATGTTCGGAGTCAATGAGGCTTTGCAAGCAAGGTACTGCAAACTCCGGTGAGCCCATGAAGATAAGGCGTAACGGCTTAGTGACAGCGGGGTTAGTGATGGTCATGCCCGCAACTAGGATCGCCGCAATCGACATAATCGAAAGCGCCTGCTTTTTTCATCTTCTGCAACTTCTTGACGATGCGATCGCGTTTTAAGCGAGAGATATGCTGCACAAAGGTAATGCCGTTGGTGTGGTCAATTTCATGCTGAACACAGGTAGCTAGCATTCCTTCGGCTTTGAGGGTTTGCGGTTTTCCATTTTCATCTAGATATTTCACTGTGACGCTCTCAGGGCGAATTACTTCGGAATATTGTTCCGGAAAGGAGAGGCAGCCTTCATTATAGCTAGCATCCTGCTCAGATTCTTCCACCAGTTCAGCATTGATGAGCTTGAGCGGCGCTCGCGAGGCGAAATCGCTCTCTTTCCACTCAACATCTATGACGATTACGCGCTTATGATGCCCCACTTGTGCGGCTGCGAGGCCAATGCCTTTAGCGTCATACATAGTTTCGAGCATATCATCGAGCAGGGTGCGAATCTCATCATTCACGTCTTTAACGGGCTGTGAGACTTCATTTAAGAACGGATCGGGGCCGATTATTAAAGGTAAAATTGTCATATTGCTTAAATAGTGCGATTACGCTGCAGAAACAAGCCCTTCTGATGCATTGCGTAACCGTTTAAGGCTTTCTTCCTTGCCGATAATCTCCATTACTTCAAACATGCTGGGACTTGCGGTGCTGCCCGTAATGGCGACGCGAATGGGTGCCATCAGCTTTCCAACTTTCGTATCATGCTGTTCTGCAAACTCTTTTGCGAAGGGGAAGAGGGTTGCATGGTCCCACTCTGTCTGCTTTTCGAGTTCAGGAATAAAGGCGGCGAGGAGTGTTTTTCCTTCATCGAGCTGGTTTTGGGCTTTTTCATCCTGTGGGGCGCAGTGGCGTAGGTAGAATAGCGTCGAATCTGCTAATTCTTGCAATGTTTTAGCGCGTTCTTTTAAACCGGTAATTCCATTGTTTAGAGTCTCTTTTTGTGATGCATTAACTTCGATGTTTAGTGATTTGTTTATAAAGGGAATAATTAATTCAATGAGGCGGTCATTCTCAGCTTGGCGAATATACATTCCGTTTAAATTTTCGAGCTTCGCAAAGTCAAAACGAGAAGGAGATTTTCCTACCCCTTTGAGCGAGAATTTTTCGATCATTTCAGCGCGGGTGAAAATTTCTTCATCACCAAAGGCCCAACCGAGTCGCAGCAGGTAATTACGCATCGCTTCTGGCAGGTACCCCATATCACGATAGGCATCGACTCCAAGTGCGCCGTGGCGTTTGGAAAGTTTTGCACCATCCGGGCCGTGAATCAGTGGAATATGCGCAAAAACGGGGGCATCCCAGCCCATAGCTTCGTAAATAAGCTGTTGTTTTGCCGAATTAGTCAGGTGGTCATCACCCCGAATAATGTGAGTTACTGCCATGTCATGATCGTCGGTAACTACGGCCAGCATGTAAGTCGGCGTGCCATCTGAACGCAATAAAATCACATCCTCTACTTCGCCAGCACCGATATTTACATCGCCTTGCACTTCATCTTTGATGATGATGACGCCTTCATTGGGCGCTTTTAGGCGGATTACATAAGGTGTGTCGGTTGGGTGATCGCTTGTTGGCGTATCACGCCACGGGCTTTGGAAGCGAAATACATTGCGTTTGGCTTGTGCTGCTTCGCGTAATTCGGCGAGTTCTTCAGGACGAGTGAAGCATTTATAGGCTTTACCGTTAGCAAGCATCGCCTCGGCGACTTCGGTATGGCGTGTTACGTTTTTTGATTGATAGATGATTGTGTCATCTGCATCGAGGCCCAGCCAGGTAAGCCCTTCATGGATGGCGGCAATCGCTTCCGTTGTTGAGCGTGCTTTATCGGTATCTTCAATGCGAAGTAGGAACTTGCCATCGTGATGGCGGGCAAAGAGCCAGTTAAATAGAGCTGTGCGGGCTCCGCCAATATGAAGGAAACCAGTGGGGGACGGGGCGAATCGCGTAATAACTGTCATGGCAGTGTTATTCACTGTCGCTTTTGCTGCGTCAAGCAGTAGGGTGCAACTTATGCGAGATTGGAAGCAAAATCTTGAAATATGGCTGTTAGAAGAGCAATCTCGTTGGTTGCTTTGGGTGCCTATTGCCATGGCTTGCGGGATCATCACGTATTTTGCGTGGGTTGGCCCTCCGCCAGATTATTTGGGAGCTGCGTTGATCGCCGCCGGTGCACCGACTTGGGTGTTTTGGAAGCGTATGCCTTGGGTGCGCGGGCTTTTACTGGTGTTCTTTTTTGCGGGAGTAGGCTTCGTTGCGACGCAATGGCAGATGCAGCGCTTCCAGCAATCCTTGATTAGCCGCCCGAGTGCTGTCTTGCCGCTATTTGGCACGATACAGGAAGTGATTAATGATGAATCTGGAAAACAAAAACTGGTCTTGGGCGATGTGGAGGTGGAAGGTGGGTCGCGCTATCCACTGCCCAATACGATCCGTCTGAGTCTGAAGAAAATCAATGCTCATTTGTTAGCCGGGCAACGCGTAAAGTTACGCGGAGGGTTGTTTCCGCTGCCACCGCCTGCTTTGCCCGGTGGTTTCGATTTTACTCGGCATTTCTATTTTAAAGGCATTGGCGCCGTTGGTTTTGGGTTGAATCCAGTTGAAATTCTATCGACCGAGAATGAACAAAACTGGCAGATAGATCTTGCGAATTTTAGAGTCCAGCTGGGCAAGAAAATTGCGGCTGTGATGCGCCCTCACTTTAGCCAAGCGACCGTCGCAATTTCAACGGCACTGATTACAGGCGAGCGTGCTGGCATTCCTGAAGAAACGAAAGAGGCCATGCGCGCTGCTGGTTTGGCGCATATGCTGGCGATCTCTGGCCTTCATCTTGGTTTGGTGTGCGGGGTGTTCTTTATATTACTACGCTACATTTTCGTGTTAATTCCGGGGGCGGCATTGCGCTTCCCCGTGAAAAAATGGGCGGCATTAGGGTGCGTGTTAGGTGGGTTCGCCTATCTCACTATTGCGGGTTTTCCGGTTTCTGCACAGCGTGCTTATGCGATGGTCGCGCTCGTTTTCATTGCGATTATGCTGGAGCGCCAAGTGCTGCCGATGCGGTCTTTGGCACTGGCGGCGATACTGGTATTGTTCATTGCGCCTTCGTCACTTATGGGGCCGAGTTTCCAGCTCTCGTTCAGCGCGACGATGTCTATCATTGCACTTTATGAAGTATGGCGGCGTAAACGAGCAGAACGAGAAATAAAAGGCGGGCATTATGGCTGGAGCCAAAAGCTGATGATCTATCTGGGCGGAGTACTCGCGACGACCTTTGTAGCGAGTGCGATTACTTCGCCTTATGCAGTCTATCATTTTAATCAATTTACCAATTATCACTTACTTGCGAATATGGCGGCATCGCCGATTTTTAGTTTTATCGTCATGCCTGCTGCCGTGGGAGGAATGTTGACCATGCCGTTTGGCTGGGAGGCGCCGTTCCTGTGGTTGATGGGGCAAGGGGTTGAGTGGGTAGCGGCCATTGCCACAGCAATTGCGGCACTGCCTGATGCGATGATACATGTACCAACGCCTCCTTTATGGGCACTTGTTGTTGTGTCATTGGGAGCTTGCTGGTTATGCCTTTGGCAGCAGCGTATTAGGCATTTAGGATGGTTGGTTATCCTCATCGGCCTCGTGCCATTCTTTACGGTGCGTTTGCCTGATATTCTGATCAGCGAAAAAGCGGAACAAGTAGCGGTGAAGTTGGAATCGGGCGGGTATGCCATGCTGCGTGGGAGTGTGCGAAACTTCAAAGCAGGGCTGTGGCAAGAGGCTTTAGGCATTGAGGAATTCGCAAAGGCGGATACATTTAAGGAGAGCTATCGTTGCGATGGTTTCGGTTGTATCCTCGACTATAAGGGCAAGCAGATCGCCTTTCCGAAGCGCCGGATCGCCGCCATTGAGGATTGTGAATCAGCGGATGCTATGATCACGAGCTTCTATGTGGATTGCGAGTCAGCCGTAGTTGTTGAGCGCCCAAAACAAGCGACCTCACTCACGATAGATAGGGAGATTACGCTGCGCCAGGCAAGGGCCTTTACTGCAAGGCTTTCCGCACAGGATTGATGAGCGCTAAGGTTCTGATAATTGTGAAAGTCAAAAACGCAATCCAAAGCCATGTTGTGCTTTGCTGCTGCCAGGCGTAATAGGCGAGGGGCACAAAGCTGAGGGATGAAAAGAACATGGAGTTAAAGAGAAGTTTGGGTTTAGCTAGGCCATAAAAGAACCCATCATAAACGAAGGCGACGCCGCCAATAAGGATCGTCGCGCACATCCAGTAAGCATAAGGCGTTGCTGCATCAACCACTTCTTGATGCTCGGTGAGAAGGGAGAGAATAAACCCGGTGCCAAAAGCATAGACGAGCGCAAAAACCGCTCCTGAAATCAACGTCCAACGCATAGCAAGATTGAAGGAGCGGCGTAACTCCGTTTTGCTATTTCGACCGAGAGATTTCCCTGCTAGAATTTCGAGTGCAATGGCATAACCATCTGTCACGTAAGCGAAGAAGACGAATAGTTGCATCATCAATGCATTGGCCGCTAAAGCCACCACTCCAAAAGTAGCCGAGATATTGGTAAAGGCTGCCAACACGCTCATCAGCAAAAAGGTACGTCCCATAATAGCGCTGTTAAGGGTCAATAGTCTCTTGAGTTCAGACCAATGGAAGATTCTTTCGACATCAAATTTAGGGAAGCGTCCCAAACATTTCCATACTAAACCGACGGTAAGGATACTGGATATCCATTCAGCGAGCGCACTGCCTAGGCCTGCGCCCCACGAGCCCCAACCAAATTTAACAATGAAGAAATAGTTTAGAATAATATTGCTGACCTGCCAAATCGTGTAGCTGATAAAGACATAACCTGTTCGTCCAATACCCAATAACCAGCCAACCAGTGCAAAGCCAATCATCACAGGGAAAGCGCCCCAAATATGCGCGTTGTAATAATCGCGTCCGGCGGCCTCGACTTCACCGCTTCCAGAAAGAATACTGAAGCTTAAATTTCCGATAGGGTGCTGGAACAGCGTGAGTAAGAGACCAATGACAGCTCCCATCAATACGCCGCGCCACAGGAGCGCTTCTTGTTCGTCTTGATCTTCGCGTCCTGCCGCCTGCGCCGTGAGTCCTGTGGTACCGATACGTAAAAATCCAAAACACCAATAAATATAACTAAAGACAACAGTTGCCAAGACAACGCCTGAAAGGGGAGTGACGCTCTCTAAATGCCCTAAATAACCAATATCAACCAACTCGGTGACTGGCACCGCCATCGCGGCTAAAATATTAGGGATCGCAAGTTTAAAAAATTCACGTTGAGTGGGGCGAAGAGCGGGAGTCATAGGTTGGATTTAAACCATATAGAGGTAAATGCCTAGTGGTGAGTTTTCGTCATCATACTGTAACCCTTATTGAGTACACTAGGAGCATGGAAAAATCTGCCAACAAGGTGCGTGAGCCAAGCGACGATTATCACAAGAGTGATAAGCGAGATAATGTCCGCACGTTTTCGGGTGAGGCTAAGAAAGGCGTATCTGCGCTTGCTAGCGGTGTAATGGGAGTGCTTAACGGTGTCTTCTGGGGTGCGCTGATCGCCATTCCTGCTGTCGCATTCTTGCCATTTGCCTCTGTTGGGGCAGGGGTGATAATGTGTGTTGGCCTCACGGCTGCTTTTAAAGGGATTCAGGGCGCGAGCAAAGGCTATCATGATGCGCAAAATAATTACAATAAGCCAGGCCGAAGAGGTCATACTCGCGACGGGGTGCAAGTGAGTGATGAGGCAGTGCTTGAGGCCGCAGAAAAGGCCGAGAAAGAAATGCCCAAGAAAACAGCCGCAGAGAGGCAAACGCTCGAATTAGATTCTCATGAGAGAGAAATAGTGCAAGAGAAGGAAAAAGAAGAAGAGTCCTATCAGCATCGTGACATGATCGATCGATCGCGTGCGCAAGCTGAACGAACCCGTTAAGCGCCAGCGCAACACTTTTACATAAGCTGCAGAGTGGGTACTGTCTTTAGGCTGAAACTTTATTGTTTGCACAGTAACTGTCGTTAGATATCGACATAATTATACAATATTTCAACGACTCTGTAAGGTATAGTGAATGAATATTCGCGAGTTGAATGATAAAAAGTGAGGACTAAACCATGGCTTTATTGTCATTAATCTACGCACCGGACCCTATTTTCAAGCAAACAGCCGAGAGAGTTGATGCAGTAACCGATGAAACTCGCCGCATAATCGACGATATGTTTGAAACGGTGGAGCATGAAAAAGCCGTCGGTATTGGCGCGAATATGGTGGGGGTGCTGAAGCGCCTCGCGGTCGTTGATTTGCAGGAAGGTGGTATCTCAAAGCCTTATGCTTTCATTAACCCTGAAATTTTCTGGTATTCGGATGAGCAACAGGAACATGAAGAAGCTTCCATTTGCTTTCTTGGAATTGCTGCCAAAGTGAAGCGCCCCGCAACCATCAAATTGCGCTATCTTGATTATGAGGGGCAGAGCCAAGCATTAGAAGCTACTGGGTTTTTCGCGAGCGTTATTCAACATGAGGTCGATTATTTAGATGGCATTACTTTTCTCGACCATTTGTCGAAACTGAAACGTGATATGCTGCTAAAGAAAATGAAAAAGCACCTTAAGCATCATCCGCCACATGTACATGGAACTAATTGTAATCATTAGTTGATGCCTAACGCTAGGCGGTTGCAGTTCAAACAGCTGCGACATCTGCAGATATTAGCGTTATAAATATTCGTAACCAATAAGAAGGAAAAATGAAGTGCTTGGGAACCTGCTTTCTAGGCTAGGTGGTGCCTTGAATTTATTTTTTCAAATCATACGAGCCGCTTTCTTATTTCCATAAAACCCGCTAATATTCTGTCAAAGAGCCGAACAATAGGGCAAGCAAAGGTTAGATATGACAGTGCATACTCAGGATATGATAATTGGTGGCGTATCTGTCCCTTCGGGGCAGCGCAAGCAAATTGAAATTCCCATAGCAAAACTGTTTGATTACACTGAAATGAAGATTCCGGTTGAAGTGGTGCGGGGCACAGAAGAGGGGCCAGTATTATTCATTTCAGCCGCAATTCATGGCGATGAGATAAATGGTGTTGAAATCATCAAGCGGATTCTGTCGCGTAAGAAAGCTCTTTCGAAAATCAAAGGAACACTGATTGCCGTGCCGATTGTGAATGCTTTTGGTTTCAATCGAAATATTCGCTACCTGCCCGATAGGCGAGACTTAAATCGCTGTTTCCCGGGGTCAGAGACCGGATCTCTTGCCGGCCAAATCGCTCATATTTTTATGCGTGAAATTGTGAGTAAATCTACGCATGGTATTGATCTACATACCGCGGCAATTCACCGCAGTAACTTGCCTCAAATACGCGCCTGTTTGCATCATGAAGAGACGGAGAAGTTGGCCCTCAATTTTGGCGTTCCAGTCGTCATTGATTCTGATATTCGTGATGGCTCTTTGCGCCAGGCTGCGGCTGATATGGGAATACCTATGTTGCTGTTTGAAGGGGGCAAAGCATTGCGCTATGAAGAAAAGGTGATTAAGTCTGGTGTCCAAGGCATTCTATCGGTCATGCGCTCGATTGGCATGATTGAAGGGGAGGGGAAGGTCAGCTTGAAGCAACGTAAGAAGCAAGTTTTCATTGCCAAATCGAGCCATTGGATTCGTGCGCCTCATAGCGGCAGCCTTCGCGCTAACAAAAAGCTGGGAAGTCGCGTGAAAAAAGGCGAACTGCTTGGTGTGTTATCCAACTCGTTTGGTGATGAAAAAGTTGAGGTTCGCGCCAAAAGAACCGGCATTGTGATTGGTATGGCTATATTACCTTTGGTGAATAATGGGGACGCGCTTTTCCACATTGCCACTTTTGAAGACTCTCAAGAAGTTGTGGGGCGCGTTGTCGAGGCCTTCGAAGAAAATTTAGAAAATTGACCAAGTCGAATACGGAATTAGGTTAAGCATAGAAATAGCCTTATTGTTCTTATCAGGCATGATTTTCTTCTTAATTTGAAAGTTCTTTGATTAATTCATGGGTAACCTTGTAGGCTTGTACATGCGAGCATCGTTATTATTGAGAGCCTTGATGAATTCGGGCAATTCACGGGAATCAATAGCCGCATGGTGCTTAACTGACTTCGTTTTTAATGCACCGCGTATGTCGAGAGTAAAATCACGTTCGGCTTTTCCATGCATAACCGCATATCGTAAAATTTGACTGCAATACTGATTAGCGCGACGAGTTAGTTCATATACACCTCTAGCTTCAATGCCTTGCAACATTTTTACCAATACTGGTGCAGTTACCTCCTTTATGGGAAGCTTGCCAATTATGGGAAATACATCTTGTCATCGGTAAGTATAACTGCTGCATGTCGACTTATAATACTTAGTGCCTCTATACTTCACACCGGGTATAAAGCTTGCCCGTAAAGAGTTTTTTACTTCTTTTCGATTGCCAACCTCCAAAAAAGACTTTCGGAGTAGAAAGCAGTCACGGCGGATTTCTCGAAACTTCTTTGTGCCTCTGGCTAGACTTACGAAGAAAACAAAGCTCTGAAAGCAGAAAGTATACTATGTTATGGTTTCTCAGGTATGGGCGCAAAAGCTTCAACCTGATGTTAAATTCACTATTACCTAAAAAAACTCTTGGCATTGATGATGCCTGTTGTTATACGGTCTTCCAGTGAGCTTTTCGAAGCTTTCGGTGTTCCCCGGTAGCTCAGTGGTAGAGCAGGTGACTGTTAATCACCTTGTCGCTGGTTCGAGTCCGGCCCGGGGAGCCATTCCTTACAAGATGCTAAATCAGCAAATAGGTTAAACGGTTTCTGCAAGATATAGCGCAGCTTTGAGCCTTCCAATTCCAAGTTCGAAAACATATACCCAATAAGCTGCCTCTTTTCATCCGTTTTCGAACGGTCAAATAGCTCGACTATGTTAGAAGCTAAGCCCAGCAAGCTACTGAGCGCAATTTTGAACTGTTCATTACCAGTGTGATGGCGTTCTAATTGCTCATTAATCTCTAGCCCAGCCTCTTATCAGCATTGCTTGGGTTGTAGGTTGCCTTAAAAAAGCCGCCGTTGTTGCTGTATAATGGGTTGCGAATTGTATTGGCATGGGGGCTAAAACATTCGGGTTTGGTAATATGAAATGCTTTATCAGCAATCGATAGGGCTATTGTATCCAACATGGTTGTTTACTTTCTTCATTACATCATTCAATTTGTTCATTACTGCTTTCTCAATCTCTGCACCTGCTTGCCTATTAATCGGATGGAAAACATTAGTTTTGTGCAAACCTGACTGTTTAGTCGGGTAGGTAAGGCGAAACCCACCGCTTAATTTTTCGTGAATCGCGATGCTACCGATAAAAATATCATCATTGATGACGAGGGAGGCGAAGGCGATAAGACCGTTATGTGGTTTAACAGGGATGATATTTACTTCACTGATTTTCATTATATTCCCTATTTGTCTTGGTTTGAACGACCTGTTCAGGAGTCAGAGAAAGCCTAAACTTCCCGAAGTCGGATAAGCCCAACCCGACTTCGGACAATATTTTTCAATACCTGCGTAGATGTCCTCGTTTGATAACGAACTAATGAGGACAAAAAATGACTAAAAGAATTATCCGACTTTCAGAAGTGAAGTCAAAAACAGGGCTAAGTCGTTCTAGCATCTACGATGGCATCAAGATGAATACTTTCCCTGCCCCCATTAAAATTACCAGTCATGCGGTGGGATGGATTGAGAGCGAGGTCAATGACTGGATTGAGTCGCGCATCTCAAATAGCCGCCCTATAAAAGCATCCGTGCCACAGCAATAGTTGTGCTGGTATTGATTTATGGGAAAGAGAAATTACCCGCTGAAAAGCATTAAATATTGGTACTCGTATGACATTGATGAGGTTTGTGCATTGTATCAATCACAACGGCTCCACCAGCAAACGGTGCGCGGCTGGGTTAAAGATGGCTTGCCTGTGATTGATAAGCAGAGGGCATTTCTTATTTATGGAGAGGATTTGCGTGTATTTCTTGGTAAAATGAATGAGAAAAATAAATGCAAAACCAAGCTAAATGAGATGTTTTGCATGAGCTGCAAAGAAGCAAAACCGTTTTTGAAAAATCAAATTCAATTAGAGCAAAAAGGGAAACGAGTTTTAGCGCGTGCTTTGTGTCGTGACTGCCAAACTAAAATGAATAAATCGTATTCGTTGGATAACATATCTGAAATACGAAACTCACTTCACGTGGTGGATGACGTGACATTATATGATTCTGCAACTCCCACCTTAAAGACTCACTTAACGGCTGTTGCCATCTATATGGCATCAAAATAGACCCAGGCACCGTGAAGGATTGCCTTAGAAAAGCAGCGATAGAATTAGAAGATGAATACATAAGTGAGTAATCGGAAATCCGATTAACTTTCAGGATATCCCACTCGAAGCACTAGCAACGTGCTCGAATGACCTTGTTCAACAACACACAAGGTCAGACAATGCAAAAAAGAATTATACGCTTACCAGAAGTTATCAACCGAACAGGCCAAAGCCGTTCAACGATATACTTACACCAATAAGTTAGAGCTTCAGGGGCAGAGCAAATAATCTATCGGGCATTACTTTGAGATTTTCCAAACAAGTGAAAATACACCCTTTTTCACCCCGAATGCGGCACCAGTGCGGCACCAGATTTCGGCAAATGCGGCACCGGAATTGGGAAATTAATCGCTATCCGTCACTCGAAACGCGCCCTTCATCAGGCTCATTTCACGGGATGGGATATTCAGTTTCTTTGCCAGCTCTGACCAAGACTGAACCACTGCTATGACCTCCTGAATAATCTCATCCACCCGCTTCTCACTTACGCGGAAATGCGGAGCGACACTGCGCACAAGCTCAAGGTTCTGACTGTTGTCATCCTTAGAAATATTGAGCGACAAACCGCCTGCGGTGGCCACAGGATTAATGTCATAAGCTGGTGAAAGCACCCAGCCTTGAGGAGTCAGCATAAAGCCATGATTACGCAGATGGTCATCGGTGTTGGACACACACACATAAAACACAATACGCCGCCAAAGCTGCTCCAGGTCTTTGCTCACCTGCGCTCCATGACGCACCAGAAAGTCTGCTAAATCCAGATAGCTCACACCTGTGTCGCCACCATCGCCGTCTTTTTTGCCAAGCAACGTCATTGCTGAGGCAAAATGCAGACGCTCGCCATTGTCTGTGCGATCAAACCGCTTGGTGAGGAATGTGTCATATTCTCCGGAGAAATGACGGATTTCAGATTGTGCGGTTTCAACGCCTGTCTTCTGTGCCAACTGTGAAATCAAATGTTCCCATTTTCCGATATTTATTTCATCGCGGCGGCTGGGGAATTTGGCAATCCATGGATGGCCACTATCATCAAGCACGCTGGCTTTGGGGCGAGCACCACCGAGCGATCCACCTGGGGCAATCAGCATTTTCAGCCATGTGAGGTAGTCTTTATCACTTTCGGCATTGTCGCGCTCTAACTGCAAGCTGGCATATTCCAGTTCACGCAGCTTCGTCCATGGAGGCGCAGCCATATCCATCTGATTATCTAAAAACGGCATATCTTCTGATAAGCGAAACCTCAATGCCCCCATGCGGTGGGCATCAAAAACACCCAGCAAATAATCTGATTCCAACAGTGAGCGCACATCCCGTTTTTCTGCTAGCGCCTGTTGTGCCTCACGACGCTGCATGAGTACGCGTCCCCAACGGTCGGGGGAAGAGTCCAGAAATAGGCCGAAATTATCATGCCCATCACGCGCATATTGCGGCCCGGAAAACAAACCTAAATCGGGGTCAAGATTCTGTGCATAGTCTGATTGCAGCCAGGACTTTTCATACTCAAAAGAGAATACCTCTTTTCCTCTGGACGGTGTAGCATATAGCGTTCCCATTAAGATTGGATCATCCATACCCTGCCAATGCGCGCATACTTGAATTGCTTTTTGTGTATGTTGTTTCGCCGCCATCAGCCTTTCCTCTTGGGTACGCGCTCTTTGGTATGGGTCAGCTCAGCATCCTGCAAACGCCGCCCTAACGGATCATCACCTGCGAGCAGCAGTAAATCTTTCTCAAGGCCGAGGCAAAAAAGCACATTGGCAACGATCCCTATGCTAACGCCGCTTTCACCATTCTCCACTTTACGCAGCGTCACGCGGCTAATGCCCGCACGCTCGGCCAGCATGGTAGTTGTAATCTTTCTACGCAAACGGGCTAATTTGATATTTTCACCCATTGCGCTCAAAACATCAGCTAACGCTGGTGATAATGTTACAGTTTTTCTCATCATTTAATAAGGCTTAATGGTTATTATTATAATCATATATAGCTCTATTGTATATTATAATAACCATTGGTGCAAGAGTTGAGTGAAGCGTGAATCCTTCCACGCTAAGCATCTAATTCTATTATCCGCGATAGGATTAAGGATCATTTTTGATAGGATTAGTATTATTTTTTCCTATGCCCCACAGAAGGTTTCCATAATTCCCAGCCATTTCAACCCATTGAATGTTCGAACACTTTAGAAGTTTACTTCTGCCTTTTTCTATTGCTTCATGTGTATGACATTACACCAAATTACACGGGTATTTATCAAGAAAATGGCAGGCAAAGAAATCAACTTCACGAAAAAGAACATTGAGGCGTTGCCTGCGCCCACCAAATCGGTGCGGGCCTATTACCGTGATACTAAGGAAACAGGGCTATCAGTTTCCGTCACGCGGGCCGGAAGCAAAACCTTCTTCGTGCGCAAACGTATTGACGGCGCAGATGAGCGCATCACGCTAGGGCGCTATCCTGACCTCAGCATTGAGAATGCCCGAAAGCTGGCCGCAAAAACCAAAGGCAGCATCGCCATGGGCAAAAACCCGCAGGCAGAGAAACGCGCCATCCGCGACGAGATGACCTTCGCCAAATTGTTCGAGCTCTACATGGAGCGCTACAGCAAAAAATACAAACGCTCCTGGAAATACGACGAACGCGAGGTGAACAAGCATTTATCACATTGGTTTAATCGCAAAATTTCGCGCATCACCAATGAAGATGTGCACAAGCTACACACTGACTTGGGCGAAACCAGCGGACGTTATCAGGCGAACCGAATTTTAGAGCGCGTGCGAGCGATCTACAACAAAGCCATTGAATGGGGCTGGGATGGACGTAACCCCGCCCTCGGCGTGAAGAAGTTCCGTGAGCAATCGCGTGACCGTTTTCTGCTGCCGGAAGAAGTCGCTCGTTTTTTTGATGCGCTAGCAAAAGAGGAAAATATCACCGCGCGTGATTTCATCCTGATGGCGCTGCTCACCGGTGCCCGCAAGGGCAATGTGCTGGCCATGCGCTGGAAGGACATCAATATGGAGCATAAAATCTGGCGCATTCCTGATACCAAAAATGGCGATCCGCACAACGTACCGCTCTCGCCACAGGCGATGGAGATGCTGCAAAAACGCAAAAAGGTGCAGGAGCTGACGGAACAAGAATCACATTATGTTTTCCCTGGCGATGGTGTGGATGGGCATTTGGCCGACCCGAAGAAAGCATGGTATCGCCTGCTCGAAGTGGCAGAGATTGAAAACCTACGCATCCATGATCTGCGCCGTACACTCGGTAGCTGGCAGGCATTACAGGGCACTAGCACCGCGATTATCGGCAAATCGCTCGGCCATAAAAGCCAGTAATCCACCGCCATCTATGAGCGACTCACGCTGGAACCCGTCCGCCAATCAGTGCAAAGCGCCACCGAAGCACTCTTCCTCGCCGCCAAAAAGAACGAAGCGGAGCATGCATGATGCTGGCCGCCGCCATTTCCACCGAACATGTCTTGCTGCATAAGCTGGATGGTTTCCTGCTCGGCTGGTTTCGCTGTAAGCAAAGCGATGCGGTTAGTTATACTGATGGTTTTGATATTTCCGAACCAGTGCCCGCCGCCTTTGAAAATCTGCTGAAGGAATTGCTGGCACTGTATGAGAACAGTTTCGATATTGATTCGATAGATGGATTTTTAACGGCGGTGGAAGGGCTGGATGATCTGGGCATTTTTCTTGATCCACCCGCAATAGAATACGGCATCGCCGATCCTGACAAAACATTCTGCGAGCAGGCCCCCTCGCTTTATCTCATCAATGCGCTGATGTTGCTTAACCAAGCCTTGCCAGAATTGCAGAAAAATGGCGTTGCGGTACTTTCCGCCTCACAGCTTCTAAAGCTGCAACAAGCGGTGGAACATGCCGTTGCCGCTAATAGCTGCGCGGCAATGATCCGGCATCACACCACTCAGCAAATCCGTCAGGCAAAAAATGGTGGTAAAGCCCGCGCCGAGAAACTCTACGGCAAAACCAAGGCCTACGCAGAGCAGCGATTCAAAGAAATTCGCGCCAAAGGCTCCAACTTAAGCATGAGCCAAATCGCGCTCAAACTTGCCGATGAGCTGGAGCATAACCCGATGACAGGAGACGAACCACTTTCCAACCCCTATGATACGATTTATCGCTGGGTGCGGGTGATGAATCGATCTTCAGTATAGAGCCTGCCCAGCACACACCATAGTCTGCCGCGCACGCATTTAAGTCTGCCCGCCACGCATCTACCGCAACTGCATAAAGCTCCGTAACGTTGGGCGTATCAACAACCAACCACGGAGAAAATCATGCAATTAACCAAAGAAGATTTATTGAAGGAATGCCTGCTCACCCGTAAACAGGCGGCAGAGTTTTTAGGCGTGAAGGAGCACACGCTAGCGGTGTGGGCGTGCAATAAGCGCTATACCTTGCCATATGTAAAAGTCGGGCGGCTGGTGAAATACCGCTATTCGGATCTGCTGGCGTTTGTCGATGCGCGTACCGAGAATATCGAACTGCCAGATGGGGTGTAGCCATGGGCAAAATTCCGATGCAGCAATGGTATCTTGATGCGCATATTTCCGACACCGGCACGCTGACGCTGGAGGAGCAAGGGGCGTATCGCCTGCTGATGGATCACCTGTGGATAAAAGGTGGTCACCTGCCGGACAACGATAAAGACGTTGCACGATTGCTGCGTATTCCGGTGAAAAAATGGCAGAAAATCAAGGTTCGATTGAGTGACTACTTGCTCATTTATGAAGGCGTTATCACACAAAAACGACTACAAAAAGACTATCAAAGTGCGATTAAAAAGAGCGCAATCAACGCACAAAATGGCGGCAAAGGTGGACGTAAAACGGCAGAAAACTGGAAAAGCACTCAAGCGAACGCTGTAGCGAAAGATGGCGCTGTCGGTGGAGCAAGGCGGCGCACCAACGGCTCAGGGCGACATATAAGCGACGTACTCGACCAGCTAGAACTAGACCCATAACTAAAACTAGAACTACTCTTTAATAGAGAGAGCTAAAACTGTGGATAACTCGCCCATTTAAGCGCTATCAGCGACCAAATCCAGCTGCTATGCTAGCTAGAACAAGCAATAGAAACACAGCTAACCTATTCAGAAGTGAAGGCGATGAAAGAACACTCACCACTCGGTTTTTTTTGAACGTTATTTATCCCTCTGGGTGGGGCTAAGCATCGGCGCAGGTGTTGGGCTGGGCATTGCGGTGCCTTCTATTTTCCAGATGATCGCCGAACTGGAATATGCCAAGGTGAATCTTGTTGTGGCGGTGTTTATCTGGGTGATGATTTACCCTATGATGGTCAATGTTGATTTTGCCAGTATCAAGGACGTTGGCCGCAAACCCAAAGGACTGTGCATTACGCTGGTGGTGAACTGGCTCGTGAAGCCCTTTACGATGGCGGCACTCGGTGTACTCTTTTTCGAGCATGTGTTTGCTGGGTTGATCGCGCCCGAAACTGCCAAGGAATATATCGCAGGGATGATTCTGCTCGGCGTTGCACCCTGCACCGCGATGGTATTCGTCTGGAGCCAGCTGGTGCGCGGCGATGCCAACTACACGCTGGTACAGGTATCGATTAACGACATCATTATGATCTTTGCCTTCGCGCCGTTGGCTGCCTTCCTGCTCGGCGTGACCGATATCGTCGTGCCATGGGAAACCCTGCTGCTTTCCGTTATCCTCTATGTCGTGATCCCGCTGGCTGCCGGATACGCCACACGCCGCAGACTGGACAGGAACAGCAGCCATGAGCGCATTGAACGCTTCACCGCCAAAGTAAAGCCATTCTCGATCATGGGATTGCTGGCAACTGTTGTGCTGCTATTTGGCTTCCAAGCACAGACCATCATCGATAAACCGCTGGTGATTTGCCTGATAGCGGTGCCGTTACTCATTCAAAGTTACGGCATATTCTTTATCGCTTACGCATGGGCATATCTCTGGCGCGTACAATTTTCCACCGCTGCACCTGCTGCACTGATCGGTACGTCCAACTTCTTCGAGCTGGCCGTGGCAGTTGCTATCAGTTTATTTGGATTACATTCCGGCGCAGCGCTCGCCACGGTGGTCGGCGTTCTAGTCGAAGTGCCGGTGATGCTCTCGCTGGTGGCGTTTGCTAATAGAACGAGACACAAATTCCCTGCCTAATATCAGCGACCAACATGCAAGGTACTCCCGTGGCCCCCCCCTACGGGTACGCCGAGGGCGCGGGGTTTTACTAGGCACATTTCCAGAAAAACCATTTCGTTTCGTTTTCTTGGTATCAAGTTATTGATAAATCAAAGAGTTAGGGCTTGAGAAAACGAAATGGGGATATGTGGGGGCATTTCGTTTGGAAAGGTGTATGCACAAAAACGCTGCATCGTGTTGCAATCTGTTGCACGGCGTTGCATGCCGTTGCAAAATGTTTCATCGCGTTACTTGCCGTTACATCCTGTTACATCGCGTTACAAAATATTTCGCGCTGTTACATGATGTGACGCGAAGTGACGAAGCGTGACACGATGTGACGGATATTGATTATGAATTGATAATCACATTCCGAAACGTCAGAGAAATACGTCTGCTGCGCTGGATAGTTTGGCCTTCATGTTTATCTGTCTTACGAGCTGTAATCCCGTGCTTCCATTGATAACGGGCATTGCCTGAGGAGATAAGCAGACTGCGCGGTTCCAACATATGGGCAACTTTCTCACTAGTATCTGGGTTGGTGAATTCCATTACACAGGACGAACCCAGGCTCAGTGCAGCAATGGTTTCTTCAAAGCACAGCACGCAGTCGATATGTGACGCAATGCCCTGACCAGGCTCATATTCATTGATAATCACCTGATCGGGTAATTTGGGGAAATGCTCTTCATCGTATAATCGGCGGCAATAATCCATCAGCCAATTCGGTAACAGCCCCAGCCGCATCGTGCTGTCCACACGCCGAGCGGTATAATCATACTTCCAACCATAATGCTGCACGCGCCGTTTCAGATCATTGAGCCATGGCTGCTGGTCGATGTTATTGAGAAGGGTGGATTCTTCAGCTGGGGTGATGAAGTTGGGGATATAGCGCAATCCATCAGGCAGCACTTTCTGAGCATCCTCTTCAAATAAGCTGGGTTGAGTCTGTTGTGTGTGCACTGTTAACTTTCTTCGACCAAAAAATATCTGATAATCATCGACATTTTCTAATATTATCACTATTTTCTCAAATGATAATTGCAAAAGAGGGGCAGATGACCGGCGAGATACTAACCATTAAAGAAGTGGCAGCCTATCTTAAGCTTAATGAAAAGACGGCTTATAGGCTTGCTTTGCATGGCGAAATCCCTGGATTCAAAGTCGGTGGAAGCTGGCGGTTTGATAAAAATGATATCCAACAATGGATTGAAAAAAGTAAAAAAGGCGGCGCGGATGAATAATCTCGAACAAGAATTCCTAAACGAGTTAGATAGCAAGCTCTGGAAATCAGCGGATAAATTGCGCTCTAGCATGGATGCGGCAAATTATAAGCATGTGGTTCTCGGCCTTATTTTCCTTAAATATGTCTCTGACGCGTTTGAAGAACGTCAACGGGACCTCGTGGCATTGTTCAAAGATGACCGCGATGATAACATCTACCATCTACCACGCGACGATTACGACAGCGAAGATGAATATCAAGCGGCTATCAACGAAGAATTAGAACTGACCGATTATTATAAAGAGAAAAACGTGGTGTGGGTTCCCCCTCATGCCCGATGGAAATACATTAGCGAAACTGCGGCACTGCCCATTGGCACTACATTATGGCAAGACGCGTCGGGTTCTGATTTGAAACTGCGCTCCGTTTCTTGGTTGGTCGACAATGCGCTTGATGAAATTGAAAAAACCAACCCAAAACTTAAAGGCATTCTAAACCGCATCAGTCAATACCAGCTAGAAAACGATACGCTATACGGGCTTATCAGCGATGTGTTCTCAAAAACGGATTTTAGCAATCCCGAATATAAGGGCCAAAAGCTCAACCTGCATAGCAAAGACATTCTTGGCCATGTGTATGAATATTTTCTCGGTCAGTTCGCATTAGCAGAAGGCAAACAAGGCGGGCAATATTACACTCCCAAAAGCATCGTAACTCTGATTGTTGAGATGTTGGAGCCTTACGATGGGCGCGTCTATGATCCCGCTATGGGTTCCGGTGGTTTCTTCGTGTCTACAGATCGTTTTATTGAGTCACACTCACAGGAAAAGCACTACAAAGTGTCGGAGCAAAAAAAGAAAATCTCTGTTTACGGCCAAGAAGCCAACCCCACCACATGGAAGCTCGCCGCCATGAATATGGTGATTCGCGGCATTGATTTTAACTTCGGCAAAAAGAACGCCGACACCTTCCTCGATAATCAGCACCCAGACCTTCGCGCTGATTATGTGATGGCTAATCCACCATTCAACATCAAAGACTGGTGGCACCCCAAGCTAGAAGGCGATGCGCGTTGGAATATTGCGGGCCAGCCACCGCAAGGTAACGCCAACTTCGCGTGGCTACAGCACATGCTCTATCATCTTTCACCAAAAGGTTCGATGGCGCTGCTACTCGCTAATGGCTCCATGAGCTCCAACACCAATAATGAAGGCGAAATTCGCGGCCACTTAATCGAAAAAGACTTGGTCGAATGTATGGTTGCGCTACCCGGGCAGCTTTTCACCAATACGCAAATTCCTGCCTGCATTTGGTTTCTCACGAAAGACAAGGCTAATGGCTTGCGCCTCGATGCTAAGAAGCGCAACCGCCAAGGCGAGACCCTATTCATCGATGCCCGCAACATGGGCTTTATGAAAGACCGTGTGTTGCGTGACTTCACACAAGATGAAATCAACAAAATCGCCAACACGCTACACGCATGGCAGATGGGCGATGGCTACGAGAATGAAGCAGGCTTCTGTATGTCTGCCACCCAAGAGGATATGAAAAAGCATGATTTTGTGCTCACCCCAGGACGTTATGTCGGTGCAGCAGATCAGGAGGAAGACTTAGAGCCCTTCGCCGAGAAAATGGCTCGTCTCACAGCGCAGCTCAAAACCCAATTCACAGAGAGCGACCGCTTGGAAGGGGAAATCAAAAAGAATCTAGCGGGGTTGGGATATGAGCTCTAAAAAAGACTTAACACTCACGGACACTCAAACGCCGTTCATTCTGTATGGCAATGATAGCGAGCAAATCAAGGTTCGGGTACTACTGCAAAATGAAACGATCTGGCTTCCTCAAAAGGGAATAGCGGAGCTATTTGATACCTCAGCCGATAATATCAGCCTGCATCTTAAAAACATCTATGCGGATGAGGAATTGGAAGAAAACGCAACTTCCGAGGAATTCTCGGTAGTTCAAAATGAGGGTGGGCGCAGCGTTAAACGCAATCTGAAGTTCTATAATCTCGACGCTATCATCGCGGTGGGCTACCGCGTTAATTCCAAAAAAGCGACGCAGTTCCGCATCTGGGCAACGCAGGTGCTCAAGGAGTTCATCAAAAAAGGCTTCGTGATGGACGATGAGCGCCTGAAACAGGGTGAAACCACCTTCGGTGAAGATTATTTTGAAGAATTACTGGAGCGCGTCCGCTCCATCCGCACCAGCGAGCGCCGCATTTATCAGAAGATCACCGATATATTCGCTGAAATCAGCACCGATTATGACCCAAAAGCGGATATCACGCAGAATTTCTATGCCATGATACAGAACAAGTTCCACTATGCCATTACCGGGCAGACGGCAGCGGAAATCATCGACAGCAAATCAGACCGCAATGCCCCTTATGCCGGATTGATGACATGGAAGAATGCGCCCAAAGGGCGCGTGTTGGCATCCGATGTGACGGTGGCGAAGAATTATCTGGATGAGAAACACATCAAGAAGCTGGAACGTACTATTTCCAGCTTCTTCGATTATATTGAAAACATCATCGAAAACCGCGTGGCGATGACCATGGCCGATCTGGCCGAGAGCGTCGATAAATTCCTGACTTTCAATGAATATGATGTGCTGCAAGGCAAAGGTAATATCAGCGCCCCGCAAGCCAAGAAAAAGGCATTGGAGGAATATAAGCACTTCAACAAAACCCAGAAGATTCGCTCAGATTTTGACGCGCTGGTGGAAAAATCAAAGGGGAAGAAGGAATGACCACGACCACCGTCAATATTCAGCTCTCAGATAACGCCGTAAAATGGATTGTCGGTGGCGCGGTAGTGCTAGGTGCACTGTGGTTGATTCGTGAGCTATACAAAGACCAGAATCTTCAGCTGCCGAGCGAAGCTCAGACATTTTCGCGCCTTCCAGAATTACAGCCACAAAGTTTTGATGACATTCAATACGCACCTTCCATCAAAAAAGAAGTGGCAACGTTATTCGCCGTCAATCAATGCAGTGAAGCGGTGTTTAAGGCTGCTAAATGCCTGTTTGATCTTATCCGTAGTCGCAGCGGTGTGCATGATGCGGATGCGACGCATCTGATTGACAAAGCCTTTGGTAAGGATGGCCCTTTACAGTTTGAGGGTGTGACCGAGCCGCATATAAAAAATATCGGTTCTGGGCTAGTGGATGGCCTAAGGTTTATCGCAAAATTCTGCCGACGCATTCCTGCACATTCAAACCAAGAAATGCCTCCTCAGGCCGCGCTGATTCAAATCAACCTCATCTGCTGGTTTGCCGATCAAATCGAACAACACACCACTATTGATAAAACCTCTATATGTGTGGAGGTGGCGTGATGAAATACGATATTACTACACTAGGCGAGTACGCAAAGGTACAAGGTGGATACGCATACAAGAGCTCGGATTTCCAGGAAGATGGAAAATGTCCTGTGTTAAAAATCAAGAATGTGCGCTTTGGATATGTCGATTATCAAGAAACAGCTTTTATTCATGAATCTTTAGCAGAGAGCACAAGCAACTGGAAAACAAAAGAAGGAGACATTCTAATATCAATGACAGGCTCTGGTCCAAATGCTCCAAATTCCTTGGTTGGCAGAGCGGCGCGAGTTTGGAAAAATGACCCTGATGCGTGGATAAACCAACGCGTTGGTCGACTCACAATGAAACAAAAAGAGTCGATTCATCCTGACATTCTTTTTTACCTTCTTTCTCTCTCTTCTAGCCAAGAGTATCTCGTTTCCAACTCATCAGGCAGCGCTAATCAGGCAAATATAAATGGTAAAACCATAGAATCGTTACCATGCCCTAAAATTGATTATCAGAGCAGTATTTTTATATCTAAGGTACTGCGAGAATTTGATGAAAAAATCGCCATTAACCAGCAGATCAACCAGACGCTGGAGGCGATGGCGCAGGCGGTGTTTAAGAGTTGGTTTGTGGATTTTGAACCCACCCGCGCGAAAATAACCGCGCTGAAAGCTGGCGGCACAGAGCAAGACGCAACGCTCGCCGCCATGACCACCATCAGCGGCAAATCCCCCGCCGAGCTAGCCACCTTAAAAACCACCAACCCCGAAGCCTACGCCAACCTCCAAACCACCGCCACCCTCTTCCCCTCCCGCTTGGTGGAAAGCGAACTAGGCGAGATACCAGAGGGTTGGGAGGCGGGAAGGATTGGCGATGTTGCCAAAATTGCTTTCAGGTGAAGTCTCCGTTGATGATCTAACTAAAAATGAGGAGGCGGCGTGAAGTCCAGGCATAATGCTTTATTAGACAAGTCTCTTCAGGCGGCTCTATCTGCAATCGAATTATACAACAAGCCTAACTTCTCATACCGAGAAGAAAGCTTTTCAATTCTCATGATTAATGCTTGGGAGCTTCTCTTAAAAGCTAAACGACTAAAGGATAATAACGGTAACTTAAAATCATTATACAGGATTGAGTCTGATAATAAGAAAGATGGCACACCGAGAAAGCGATTGAAATACAAAACAAACCGTACAGGTAATTTTGAAACATTCGGCATTGTAGAGCTATTGAAAAAAGAAATAGGTGATCAGAATCTAAAGATTCAAATTGAGACTCTTATTCAAATTAGAGACAATGCTGTTCATTTCATGAATTCAACAAAGCTGTTTGAAAAAGACTTCCTCGAAATTGCCACCGCATCGCTTAAAAGTTATGAGATAATGGCAGTGGAATGGTTCAATAAATCCCTTTCTGAGTTTAACCTCTCTTTAATTCCCCTTACCTTTAGCTCTCCAGATACATTTGATATAGAAAACCTGAAAAACTCGCCTGATGGGCATAAAAAGCTTCTAGATTATCTGAGAATACAAAAAGCTAAAAACACCGAAGAGTGTAAGCACGATATTGCACTTGTTATAGACGTCAAGTTTACACGTAGTGGTAAAGGCATGTCTGTAAAATTTGATAAAGATGGTGCACCTATTATTATTGATTCTGAAGAATCGTTTAGAAACAAATATCCGCTACCTTATGATGATCTAAAAAGTGCGCTACCTTCACGTTATGAGGATTTCAAATTCAATAAAACTTTTTGGGATTTAAAAAAGATACTCGAAAAAGATGATAAACTGTCTGGAGAACGTTATTTAGACCACACAAAGAAAACTGGCATGAAGAAACGCTACTATAGCTCCAACATTTATAAAGAATTAGACAAGCATTACACCAAGAACACAGGGGCTGTCGCATGAACGAAACTGAATTAGAAAATCTATGCCTTGATTGGTTCCGCGAGTGCGGGTGGGATGTGGCGCATGGCCCCGATATTGCGCCGGATAGCAGATCGCCACTACGTCGTGATTATGCGCAGGTGGTGTTAGAATCGCATGTACAAACTGCATTTGCACGCATCAATCCACATTTGCCATTAGAATGCTTGGAACAGGTTTTGGTGGCAGTAAGCAAGCCAGAAAGCCCGGACCTTGTTGCCAGTAATCGTGCGTTCCACCGGATGCTGCTTGAGGGTGTGCCAGTGCAATATAAAATTGATGATGAAATTAAGCATGACCACGCGTTGCTGATGGATTTTGACACGCAAAGCAACAATAGCTTCTATGCAGTGAATCAATTTACCATCACGGGCACTCGCCAGCCGCGCCGTCCTGACATCATTTGTTTCATTAACGGCCTTCCTATTGCCGTGCTGGAACTAAAAAGCCCGGCTGACGAGAATGCCGATATCTGGGATGCATACCACCAAATCCAAACATACAAAGATGAAATCAGCGATTTGTTTATTTGTAATGAGGCGTTGGTGATTAGCGATGGTTACACGGCGAGAGTTGGATCACTCACCGCTGCCCGAGAGCGATTTATGCCATGGCGCACCATTAAAGATGAAGATGATAAACCGGTGGTGGAGTGGGAACTCGAAACCATGGTTCGGGGCTTTTTTGATCCTGCGATGCTGCTCGATTATATCCGCTTCTTTGTTCTTTTTGAAAATGACGACGCGGCCATTATCAAGAAAATTGCTGGTTATCATCAGTTTCACGCCGTTCGTGAAGCCGTAAATGCAACCGTTGTAGCATCTGTTGGAGCGCATAAAGACCTACGAAGCGATATTAAGCCCAACAGCAAAAAAGCAGGAGTGGTTTGGCATACGCAAGGCTCGGGCAAGAGTATTTCGATGTGCTGCTATGCGGGTATGTTGCTGCAACAGAAGGAAATGAATAACCCAACTTTGCTGGTGGTATCCACCAACAGGCAGAACTTTGAGTGCCTCTAGCCGCCCTCTGCCTTCACATCAATGCCATTACCTAGGACATTGGTACCTGACTTAATAGGTTCATCGGATTGAAAGTATAGATGAAAGCCACCACCACTTGTATTGACTCGCAGAGTTTCAGGTAAATCACCTTTGATTTCCTCATGGCTTTCAAGTCCACCGTTACGAGGGTCAAAGTCAATAACCACAAGGCCATTACCTGTGCGAACTCCTATATTACAATCAGTTCCTCCAAACCAAGCAGCTAATTGTTCAGGATCACTAGACGCATCCTTAAATCCATTGTTACTATTAGGCACTTTTTCCTTTGCTTTGAGCGGGTGGACTTTTAATCCTTGTGCTGCAAGTTTTAAAGCTCCTTCATGAAGGCTATTATAACTCATGAGCCACTCTGACATACTCCAGCCAACGACAACCAATCGCTTGTTCTCAAGATCGACATATAAATTTGACCAGAAAGATTGATTTAGCGGTAAGCTTTTGTCCCTAGCAGTAAGTTCGCTTTGCGTTACTAAGAAGCGGTCTATATAGTGTTGGGCTTTCGCTTCATTACTAAGCACAATCTCATTTGTTGCATTGTGCAGTGCATTTGCGCATCCATTAGGCTTAAAAATAACAATTTCATCGTTTAAATTTTTAGCATCATCCAAGGTTATACGGGTTTTGTAGTGAACAGGCCATGGGACTAGCCTCTCTATTCCGTTCTCCGTGCTATTCACAAAGCCAGTACATTGGAGAGCTTTCTCTAAAAAACAATCCCAGTTGAGCGTCCATAGGTTTTTCCAAATCTTCTCTCTTGCAAAACGGGCGATAATGCGATGTCTGGCGGAGTGTTTGCTTAAAGGAATTCGAGTCGCTGTGTTCCCCAACCACTTTTCATCATCTAGTAAGCCGAGAGATTCCGCAATTCGTAGCTTTGGAAAGGGTTCGTTTGCATTTTTTAGCTGCCCTTCAATATCTTCCGCCCATAAATAAAGGTACTGGTCTTTATTCTCAGGCGTTCTTTCAAGTATACCGCAGTTCAGGCTTCTAGCAGCGTCTTCACATTTTTCTACTAAGCTCCCAACAGAATCAACTAGCTTGCAGGACAAGCCTGAGCCACAAAAAAACACAGCAGGTGGTGAATCTGATGTCTCCAGAATCTCACTAAAATCGTGAGGAATGGAAACACTTTCTGTAGTTTGTTCAATCTTATTAAGCATAGATTTGAACACGATACCGTTTTTAATGACTTAGGCAATCAATCATAATCACCTTCCAATAGCTTGTCCTATTCGTGCAATTAATTGCACCGATTCGTAATTATAATTGACTGCCCCTAGTGTTCTCATACGCTTTCGTATGCAGCAGAAGTCACGGAGTTTTATCGCCTACTACCGAGTATCTACCGATAGGCAGGGCACATCCAAACTAGGGTTAGAAGCGCAGCAGGAGACCGTTAGGCAGTATCTCGCGGAGAATGATTTTCTTATCAGTGAAGTGGTAGAAGTAGAGTCCGGTAAGAAAAGTAAGGATTATAACACTGTCATTCCTTATAACGGCAACCAACAGGCATTTGGTAAGGCTATCATCTCAACGGATAAGAAGCGGCAGTTTCGTGCATTCAGGTGCGCTATCGACCCGCAATATAAGATGGCCAACTTCACCATTGATGACCCTAAGTGAGAATTGAAAGGGTAACATTGCTACTTAATAGACTGGTATAAAATACAGAGGAGGCTACAGTCATATAGAATTTCTACTGCCTACGTCATGCCTACTTCTAACAGGGAGTAAGTAATGGCTAAAGCAGAGGGGTAAATAAGTATATGATATATAAGGGAAATTGGTTGCGGGGGTAGGATTTGAACC
>JAQXAR010000050.1 GCA_029252805.1 Rickettsiales bacterium | reverse complement strand
CGTAGAACCCGCAATGAAATATTTTATCAACTCTAACTGCTTATTTCTCGATAACTTACAATGCTTTATATACATCAATAACTCCTAACAATTTAAATGTTAGGTGTCAGCCCCTTATTTTTAATTATGTCAGTTACAACCAAGGTGTTTGCCGCAACACGCAAAAAAAGCGGAAAAGGATCCCAATCTGTCATCATAAGAGAAGCAGATAAGGATTTTTTCAACAATGAAAAAGTCGTTGTTACAAACCCCAAAAATGGGAATTTCGTACATTCCCAAGTCAAAAATGGGGAAATTCAGGTTGGTAGACGCGCTTTAGACGTAGAACCAGGAGACACAGTGCTGATTCGCTAAAGATCAGCACTATGAATTCAAAAAAAGGAGGGACTTTGCTTCGGCGAAGTCCCTTTCTTTCTTTTACATAGCCCCAATCGAAAATTTCGTATAGTAGCGCTTCATGTCAGATAAAATCGTTATTGGTAAAGAAGAATGGGGCAACCTGCCGGGACTCGGCTTGCCTGCCGTGAAGATGCGTATTGATTCAGGGGCGAAAACTTCGTCGCTGCATGCGTTCAACATTCACACGTTTGAAGAAGCAGGCAAAAAGTTTGTTCATTTCGACATTCACCCGATTCAAAATAACCGTAAGCTCATCCAAAGCTGCCGTGCGATGGTCGTCGATCAACGCAAAGTCAAAAACTCCAGTGGCGACGCCGAAACGCGTCATGTCATTCGCACACCGCTCACCCTTAGCGGCGAAACATGGGACATCGAAATTAGCCTAACCAACCGTGACTCAATGGGTTACCGTATGTTGCTGGGCCGTGAAGCGATGAATAAACGCGCGCTGATTGATCCCGAATCGTCTTTCTGCCTAGGTGAAACTAAAAAATCAGAAGCCGAAAAACAATATCAAACCGTGACGCCAAAACTCGATGGCTTAAAAATCGTACTCCTAGCAAGCAACCCTACCCTCTATTCAAATCAACGCATTATCGAAGCGGCCGAAGAACGCGGCCATGAAATTCATTTCGTCGATATCGCACAATGCTACATGAATATTAGCGCGGAAACGCCGGAGATTCATTATCGTGGCGGGCAATTGCTGGATAATGTCGATGCTGTTATCCCTCGCATTAAACCTTCTATAACCTACTATGGCTGCTCAATTGCTCGTCAATTTGCAGCAATCGGAAGCTTTTTGCTGAATGATTCAGATTCTATTTCACGTTCGCGCGACAAGCTTCGTTCTTTGCAACTCTTATCGGCTCACCGCATCCCCATGCCCACCACAGGATTCGCCAAATCTGCTGTGGATACGCTCAGCATCATTAAGATGGTGGGCGGTGCTCCGCTGATCGTGAAGCTGCTTGAAGGCACGCAAGGTAAAGGCGTGGTATTGGCCGAAACCAATAAAGCCGCTGAATCTGTTATCAATGCCTTCAAAAGCCTGCATGCCAACATCCTCGTGCAAGAATTTATCAAAGAAGCGGATGGCAAAGATATTCGCTGTTTCGTCATCGATGGCAAAGTCGTCGGCTCCATCATGCGCGAGGCGGCAGCGGGTGAGTTCCGCGCTAATCTGCATTTAGGCGGTACAGCAAGCTCGGTTCGCATCACTCCAACAGAGCGAAAAATCGCCGTCAATGCAGCTAAAGCAATGGGCTTACAAGTAGCCGGCGTCGACATTATCCGCGCGAAAGATGGTCCAAAAGTGTTGGAGATCAATTCTTCACCCGGCCTCGAGGGCATTGAAACGATCACCGGCAAAAATATCGCCGGAATGATGATTGAATGCATCGAAAAACACACCGCCAAACGTAAGAAGCACAAACGGGCTTAAGCAGCGGTTGCACGAAAAGGCGGCATCGGTTAAATTGCGAGCAATAAAATAACAAGGTGTAAACCCATGTCCGCACAAAATGCCCCTAAACTCGACGAAATGAATTTTGAAGATGCCCTAACCGAGTTAGATGGCATCGTACGGAAACTTGAAAATGGCCAAAGCTCGCTTGAGGCTAGCATTACGGATTACACGCGCGGCACAAAACTTAAAGAACATTGCGAGGCGAAGCTAAAAGAAGCGACGCTAAAAGTGGAAAAAATTGTACAAAACTCTGATGGCTCGACCGATACTGAGCCTTTTACAGCTGAAGGATAAAACATGACGGATCTACAAACCGCCCTCCAAGAAGTGGCTGACGCCCTGCACGAAACAATGGATACGCTCCTACCAGGTGGCGAAGTCGAAGCGGAAAATATCCTCGCTTTTCCAAGCGCGACACAAGCGAATGATGGTGCCGTAAGCAGCTACGCTGCCGACCAAGAAAACACCATTATCGAAGCCATGCGCTACTCTGCCCTTTCGGGTGGTAAACGTCTTCGCCCATTCCTTACGGTCAAATGTGCGAACCTGTTCGGCGTATCGCTTAAAGCCTCGCTCAATACAGCAGCAGCCATTGAGTTCATGCATACTTACTCGCTCATTCATGATGATCTACCTGCGATGGATGACGATGATTTGCGCCGCGGAAAACCCTCTGCACACATTAAATTCGGTGAAGCGGCGGCGATTTTGGCCGGTGACGCTCTACTCACGTTTGCCTTTCAGGTCCTCGCAAGCGAACAGGTCCACGCGAACCCCGCTGTACGTTGCGACTTGATTCAAAGCCTAACCAAGGCCGGTGGCTATAACGGCATGGTCGCCGGTCAAATGATGGATTTAGAAGCGGAAAATCGTACGCTCAGCGTCGATGAAATCATCCGCCTGCAACGCCTCAAAACCGGCGAGTTATTCGCCGTATCATGCGAAGCCGGTGCAATTTTGGGTAAAGCACCATTAAAACTACGTTCAGCACTACGTCGTTACGCGCATGATATGGGACTGGCTTTCCAAATTCGTGATGATTTGCTTGATGCAGAAGGTAAACGCGAAGAAACCGGTAAGGCCGTCAATAAAGATAAAGATGCGGGCAAAGCCACGCTTATTGAAGCACTCGGCATTGATCGTGCAAAAGAGCAATCCAAAACATTGGCGCAACAAGCCATCAATCACCTGGATGTTTTCGACAAAAAAGCCGATATCTTACGCGAATTAGCCGATTTTGTTGTCACTCGTCGCAGTTAGTTTCTAGACTCAGCAGTAACAGCACGTACGAAATCAACAATAAAAACAAAAAATGAAACTGCTTATAACTTTATTTACCCTCATCCTATGGAGTGCTTCGGCGCAGGCTGCCGTTTGTGCGAAGCCAGCTGAGTTTCAGGCGCTGAACATGCGCGCGCTGCAAAGTGAGTTAATGGTGGCGGCGCTTAGCTGCGGGCAAAAACGTCAATATAATAATTTCGCAAAACGCTACGGCTCTCAGCTAAATGCTTATGGCAGCCAAATTATCAACTTTTTCAGCCGTCATGGTGGACAGAATAAGGGCGACAAACTGCTGAATGACTTTGTCACCAAAATGGCAAACCGCGCCTCACGCGCCAGCCTCGGACGCCCCCAACGTCAATATTGCGGCGAAGTGGCATCGCTTTATGGCGCGCTCGAAAAAGGGCATTTCAATAAAGTAGCCAACTTGGCCAACCGATATTACTCTTCATGGCACCGCGTACCAATCTGCGGAAAGCGATAGACGATGAGCAGTATAGACAATCTCATTAACGCGATCGCGAAATTACCGGGTCTTGGCCCCCGCTCGGCGCAACGCATCACGCTCAAGCTTTTACGTGAGCAATCGAAAATGCTCGATCCATTGCACCAAGCCCTTGCTGAGGTGCGCAGTGATGTGTGCATTTGCGAACAATGCCATAATATGGATGTGACCAACCCTTGCGCGATTTGCGCGGATGAACGCCGTGACAATAGCATGATCTGTGTCGTTGAAGATGTGAGCGACCTATGGGCGATTGAACGCGGCGGTATGTATCGCGGGCGCTATCATGTATTGGGCGGAACGCTTTCGGCTATTGATGGGCGTGGCCCTGATGCTCTAGGCATCCCAAAACTACTCAAACGCGCCCTAAACAACCCCGTAACCGAAGTGATCCTCGGCACGAATAATACGCTCGAAGGCCAAACCACTGCACATTATTTGCAAGAGGCACTTGAGGGTACGGATCTTTCTATCACCCGCTTAGCACAAGGCATTCCGGTCGGTGGCGAGCTAGATTACTTAGATGAAGGCACACTCGGCGCAGCACTCATGTCGCGCATCGCAGTCTAGCCGTTTTCAGCTCACTTAGCCTATGCATTAAGCCCGGAATCTTCATCAAGCTGTAACATTCTTTTGCCACCTGTTCAGTTATAATAAAACCGTGGAAAAGCCTCTAATTTATACGAACACCTCGCGTGACGCCCTGCTAGATAAGGTAGAATTTACCCAATCAGCACAAGGGGATAATTATGTCTTTTTTCATAGCCACGCATACGCTAATCGATTGTCTTTACGTGATTTTATTGAATCAAGCCTGCCAGAACTTGACCTTGTAAGCAAGACGACAATTGAAGGTAAAAACATCTATGTAGGCCGCACGAGTAAGAGCCCTGAAGCCCTAACACAAGAGCTCACGAGCCATAGCGGTGAAACATTCAAAATAACAAAAGCGCAAAAAAAGGCTGAAAAAACAGACCTGATCAAGTTACGTGGCCATATCGGTGTATTCGCACAATTCCTGATGATCTTCTCTGCTCTTTGGGATGGCGATAACAAATCAAAAGCCGCTAAAGCAGGCGCAGCCAATATTTACAAAACAAAAGATGGTGCTGCAAAAATCAACACCTCCATTCTAGGATTTGTCGGTAATGGCATTAACTCCATTTGGGGTGTTCAAGAAGAAATGGACACCACACGCCTAAATTTCGCCAAAGATTTGATAAATAAAGGAGTGACCCTTCGCCATGGTGATGATGGAAAATTAGCACCCTCCGCAGAGAAAACGAAACGCAAAACACCTCTAGCAGACGAACCAAGCTTCATGAAGAAGAACTCCATTCGTGTTGGAAGCGTGATTAAGCTTGCCTCCAAATACGCACTAACAACGGGAGACAGCAAAGACCTAAAAATGAGCGGTTGGCTTTCCATTATTGGAAAAGTTGTTAGCCTAACAGGCTTGCCTGAAGATCCTTTCAAGCTGGAAAAGAAACAAAGTAAAATTTCTCTCCTACGTCGTAATTCAAACATGATTTCAAGTTTATTCGATTGGACCTCAACCTTCAGTCTTCTCGCCGGCTCTTTCTTCCGTGAGAAAAACATGACCGCTGCACAAAAGACAAAAGCAAAATCAGAGCGAAGCTGGTTTAGTTTATTTGATTTTAAAAATAGCGAGGCCCGCACAAAAGACAATATCCAATGGTGGCAATTCTCAGGTGGTATCGCCTTTGTCGTCAGCCTGATCACCAAAGCAATGGCCCCCTATACGGTTAAGAAGCTGGATGTCGAAAACTTAATCAGCCATTCAACTCTCGCGATTGCGGCCTCCATTAACGAAAATCACGCAACAGAAGTGGCTCAAATGACCACTCAAATGATTCAAACGCGTGAATTACCCGAAATTAAAGAACAGGGGTTTGCCGCTACGTTTACCACGATCGCCAATCAGCTTGAAAAACACCATGATATTACGATTAAAGCCGAACAAAAAGACGTGACAAATGCTAAAACCATTGAATCGGAAAAAGAACAGCAAGTCATTGAAGGTACAAAAGAAAAAACCATCGCCTCTACTATAGCACGCGACAAACCTGCTGAAAAATTAGCAGACCGTATTGAAGCACAAGCCACGGCGCAATTGGAAGCGACGCCTTCCATTATTTAGCCCAACATTCTTAACATAACCGTAACATTTCTCTCCTCATTTTTCAGTATAATTAGAACATGGGAAAAACTAAAAACGAACACGTAGTCGATCTACAAACATTCGTGAATACTGCTAAGTCTGCCGCTTTACGTAAACTCGATGTTACGCAAGCAGCTGATGGCGGTCATTTCTTATTTTTCCACGGTCAACAAGCGGCAAGCCCAGAACACCTCAAAAGCCAAATCGAGCAAAACCTTCCTAATATTAAAATCGTCAGCAGCACGTCAGTTGAAGGCCAAGCTGTATTAATTGCCCGTACGACGGATAATATTACCCAGTTACTGGGTGACTGGCAGAGCGCCACAGGTGATAATTTAACCAAAGCCGCCGCCAAGAAGAAAGAAAAAAAACTCGACCTCATCAAGGTTCGCGGCACCGTTGGCAACATTGGCCAAGTATTGATGATCCTTTCTGGGTTTTTCGATTCGGCAAAAAAGGCCGGAGCGGCTGATACAGCCGCCAAGGCACAGAAGATTTTTGATGCCGGCAAAGGCGGAAAAGTTGATTTTTTAGACAAGCCCATCACCTCTGAACAAGTGCGAATCGCAAAGCGCGATAAAGATGCTAAAAACGTTTACCAAACAACTGATGGAGTCGCAAAAATCCGTTCTGCAAGCCTAAGCTTTATCGGCAATGGCGTTAACTCCGTTTATGGGGTTCAGAAAAAAGAAGATGATACGCGCCTTACTTTTGCAAAGAACAAGGTCAATGAAGTCCTAAACTTCACCTCTCAACCACTCCCAAATATCGAAGACCGCATCACCAAAAAATCCAATAAATATAGCTGGATGGAACAAAATTCTTTTGTCTTCAGTAACGCAGTTAAATTTGCTGGAAAACTAGCCATGACCATGGCGGGTAATAAGCAGCTTAAAGGACATGGTTACCTCTCCCTCGCAGCAAAAGTGGTCACGTTAACCGGTAAGCCAGAAGATCCACATAAATTAGAACAAGACCAAACACTTCTCACACGTACGAGACGTCAATCCAATGCCATTGCAGGTATCATGGAATGGATTGCCAACATTACTCTATGGTCAGGCAGTTTATGGGCCGAAAATAAAGATAAAATCGTCACTCAACCTACAGAAAGTAAGAATAAGTTTATTGGCCTCATACGTGGGCTTGGTCAATATGGAAAAACCCTAATCCGCCCATTGTTCGATTTAGATAAAAGTGAATTTCGCAAAGGAAACATCCAGTGGTTCCAGTTACTCGGATCACTCACTATTTTTGGCTCCCTCACCGCAAAAGCAATGGCTCCTTTCGCCGTAAAGACCATTGATAAGAACGAGCTCGCAATGCACGCGACCATGGCACTCGCTTCAGGCGTGAACCAGGGGAAACATAGTGACGAGCTCGCGCGTCTTTCTTCACAAATAGTTCAAACACGTGAACTCAAAGAGCTAAAAGACGATGGCTTCTCCGTCTTCTTTACCGAGGTTGCTAACCGCCTTGAGCAACATCATGGCATTGCTATCGAGGCAGCACAAGGCGAACGTGCCCCAACGGAAATGATTGCAGACGCCCCTACTGTCGCACCGGAAGTTATTCCTGAAACAACACCTGAAACGACCGTCGAGAAGAAACCGAGCGTGGCTTCAACGATTGCCAATACAGAACGTGAGGAAAACCTTGCTGCACGCGAAACGGCAAAGCAAGAAGCGGCGGAAACCGCCGTTGCTAGCGCCAGAGTCTAGTTATAATCGATTGGCATAGCCCATTCAGGCAACACGCCTAACTCAACATCAAACACAACCGTTCCTAGCACATAGCTCACCGCACAAAGTAGGAAGATCCCGATAATATTCAGCCATATTCCGGTTTTCGCCATTTGCGGAATGGTGAGTAAATTACTCCCAAACACAATCGCATTCGGCGGTGTCGCAACCGGTAGCATAAAGGCACAACTTGCCGCCAAGGCTGCTGGTACTGCCAGTAAGAGTGGGTTCTCACCAAAGCCAATTGCTACCGCAACAATCACTGGCAAGAAGGCCGTAAGCGTCGCCACGTTACTCATCAACTCCGATAGGAAAATGATCAACGTAACGGTTAACAAAATAAGCACCCAAATTGGCAGATCGCTAAAGCTGGTGATTTTTCCACCGATCCAATCAGCGACACCAAAACTATTCATCGCCCCTGCAAGAGCAAGACCGCCGCCGAGGAGAAGGAGGATGCCCCAAGGCACATCGCGCGTATCTTTCCATTCAAGCAAGAACGTTCCGCTTTTCCAATCTGCAGGGATAATGAACAGCAGCAACGCACCAAAGATCGCAATCGAGGCATCGTTGAGCTTCAAGCCACCAAGGTAAGGCTCTAGCCAGTCTTTACCCACCCATAGGCTCGCCGTCAGTACGAAGACGAATAGCGTGCGCTTCTCACCTACAGACATTTTGCCGAGATCCGCCAGCTTCTGATTGATAATTTTTGCGATCCCGTCATGCGCTTCCATCTTGCAAGGGAACATAATGCGCGTGAGCAACCACCACGTGATAAAGAGCAACGTTACGCCAATCGGCACGGCCACTTTCATCCAATCAAGGAAGTCGATTTCAATGCCATAATTCTCTTCGAAATAGCCTTTGAACATCACATTGGTCGAGGTTCCTACCAGCGTCATCATCCCGCCAATACTGGCGCTGTAAGCCAGACCGAGCATCAATGCTGTGCCGAAACGCTTCTTCACCGCATCGTCGCCTTTACCTTCATTACTCAGCAAGAGCGCAACAGAATAGGCGATCGGCAACATCATAACGGTCGTCGCTGTATTCGTCATCCACATTGAAAGAAACGCACAGGCAATCATAAAGCCACCAATCACACGGCGAGGCTCCGTCCCTACCCGCTTCACGGTTTGCATGGCGATCCGGATGTGGAGGTTCCAACGTTGCAGGGCGATACCGATGATGAAGCCACCAAGAGTAAGGAAAATCGCTTTGCCGGCATAGCTCGAGCCCACAGATTTTAGGCTTCCTAGATCCAACAAAGGAAATGCGACGAGCGGTATCAACGCTGTGACCGCCATCGGCACTGCCTCAGTCATCCACCAAAGCGCCATCCATAGCGCAATCACCAAGACTAACCAGCCTTGCTGGTCTAGCCCCTCAGGTGCAGGAAGCTGCGATGCGATGAAAAAGAAGAGAAGCCCGCCCAGAAGGCCGTATTGACGTATTGCTAGCATGGAATATACCCTGTTTTGGTCATTTTGTTGTTGTTTGCTTGAATTTGTAACCAATCCACGTAAGTTTGCAAGAAAGGGCTAGAAAAAAGCATGATCGGGAAACTTAAAGGCATTATCGAATCAGTCGGCGAAGACGGGCTCCTGCTGGATGTGGGCGGGGTTTGTTACCTCGTTTATTTATCTGCGCGCAGCTTGCAACAATTGCCCGAAGCGGGACATCCAGCCACAATTTTCATCGAAACGCATGTCCGCGAAGATCATATCCACCTTTATGGCTTCTTATCGGAAAGCGATAAGCGCTGGTTTAATGTGCTCTGCACCGTGCAAGGTGTTGGCGCGAAAATGGCATTGGGTATTTTAAGCAGCTTCACGCCGCTAGAGATTGTGCAAGCCATCCATGCGCGCGACAGTAAAATGCTCACGCGTGCCAGTGGCGTCGGCCCAAAACTGGGCGAACGTTTAGTGACAGAACTAAAAAACAAAGTCGATTCGATTCCAACGGGCGATGTGAGTTTCGCTCCCTCCGCAGCTAGCACGGCAAAACATACACCCGCACCCAATACACCCGCAGCAAGTAACGAGATTGAAGAAGCGATCTCCGCCCTATCCAATCTAGGTTATGGCCGTTCTGAAGCTTACAGCGCGATCCTCGCACTCACACAAGAGCAGCCGGACATCTCGCTAGAAGACATGATCCGCCTTAGCCTGCAAAGGATGTCGAGATGACGGCTGACCGCTTAATCACCCCCGATGCCCCCGACGAAGAACGCCTAAGCGAGCCTCAGTTACGCCCGCAGACCCTCGCTGATTTTACCGGACAGAAAACGGCTTGTAGCAATCTGAAAGTCTTTGTCGATGCCGCTAAAGCGCGCGGCGAAACGCTTGATCACACACTCTTCTATGGCCCGCCAGGCTTGGGAAAAACGACGCTGGCGCAGATTGTCGCTAAAGAACTTGGCGTCGGCTTTAAGGCGACCTCTGGCCCGATGCTGACAAAGGCAGGCGATCTCGCCGCAATCTTAAGTAATCTGCAAAAGGGTGATGTGCTCTTCATTGATGAGATTCATCGCCTCAACACAATGGTCGAAGAAGTGCTCTACCCCGCGATGGAGGATTTTCAACTCGATATCATTATCGGCGAAGGCCCAGCTGCTCGCTCGATGCGGATTGATTTACAGCCCTTCACGCTGATTGCGGCGACGACCCGTCTTGGCCTCCTGTCCAACCCATTGCGCGATCGCTTTGGGATTCCGCTAAAGCTAGAATTCTATAATGAAGCCGATTTGAGAACCGTCATCACCCGCGCTGCGGGTGTGATGAAAACAGAACTCGAGCTTACCGGCGCTGGCGAAATTGCCCGTCGCGCGCGCGGCACACCGCGTATTGCCATTCGCTTACTAAAACGGGTACGTGACTTCGCCCATGCTGCGGGAAAAACCAGTATCAGCCAGCAACTCGCCGCCAATGCGCTCTCACGTTTGGAAGTCGATGCGATTGGACTTGATGCCTCTGACCGGCGCTACCTCACCTATATTGCTGAGCATTATGCGGGCGGCCCTGTAGGTGTCGAAACCCTCGCCGCCGGCCTCTCCGAACAGCGCGACGCTATTGAAGAAACGATTGAACCTTACTTACTGCAAATCGGTTTCATCCAACGCACTCCACGCGGACGAATGCTAACCGCAACCGCATGGAACCATCTCGGTTTACCGATACCTAAGACGACAGCAACCCCGCAGGAAGGTTTATTAGATTAATGGCGCATCAATTTCCTATCCGAATTTACTATGACGATACCGATGCTGCGGGTGTCGTTTATTATGGGAATTACCTTAAATTTGCAGAACATGGGCGGACGGAATGGCTGCGTGAGTTAGCCATTGAACAGTCTGAATTGCGCGAAGAGAAAGGTATATTCTTTGTCGTACGCCATTGCGCGATAGACTACCTAGCGCCAGGTCGGCTAGATGACGAACTCATCATAGAGACAAGCTTGCTAGAGCTTGGCAATGCGAGTATAACAATGCAGCAAGATGTCCAGCGAGTTGCGGATAAGAGGCTCCTTGCACAAATGAAAGTCACCGTCGTTTGTGTCAATGAGCACCTTAGTCCCGCACGTATTCCGCTGGATATTCGCGTAAGATTACAAAAAGAAGCATAGGGAAACTCTCATGGCAAATAAGATTGATACCGCCATACAATCGGTAAGCTCAGGTAATTTACCAGGAAGTATCGCGCATACCGATATGTCGCTTTGGGGCATGTTTTTGCAGGCGGATATTGTCGTAAAATCGGTAATTATCCTTCTACTACTCGCCTCGTTCTGGTGCTGGGGAATCGTTTTCGACAAGTGGCTTAGCTTCAAAAATGCGCAATATCGTGCAAGCCGTTTTGAAAAAGAATTCTGGTCAGCGCAAGAGCTTGATAGCTTCTATGAGAAAACCAAGAAGCGTAAAATCCGCCACCCTTATGCCGAAGTTTTTCTCGCTGCGATGGAAGAATGGTATCGCAGCCAAAAGAACAAAGGTAAAAGTGACGCGATGAGCGCTCGCCTTGGTTTACGTGATCGCATGTTCCAAATTATGCAAGTAAGCCGGAACCGCGAAATGGATAAACTCTCCAGCGGCATTGGCTTTCTGGCGACAGTCGGTTCATCGGCTCCCTTCATCGGCCTATTCGGTACGGTTTGGGGCATTATGAATAGCTTCCAATCGATTGCCCTGTCACAGAACACCTCACTCGCGGTGGTTGCTCCCGGCATTGCGGAAGCACTGTTTGCGACGGCGATCGGCCTATTCGCGGCGATTCCTGCGGTTATTGCTTATAACAAATTCGCCGGCGAACTCGATAAATTCGATGGCCGCTTAGAGGACTTCTCTGTTGAATTTAACACGCTGCTCTCGCGGCAATTAGAGAGTTAAACTCATGGGTGCTTCAATGGGAGGCGGAGGCAGCAGTAGCAATAACCGACGCCACCGCAATAACCGCTTTACCGAAATCAATGTCACGCCTTTTGTCGATGTCATGCTCGTGCTTTTGGTGATCTTCATGGTGACGGCTCCCATGCTCTCGACCGGTGTAACCGTTGATTTACCAGATGCAGATGCCTCTACCTTGCCCGGTCAAGATGAGCCGCTCGTGCTGAGCATTTCCAAAGATGGCACGCTTCACTTGCAAGACAGCAAAGTGACGGAGAAAGAACTCGTCGCCAAGCTCGATGCGATCACCAGCGAGAAACGTGACACACGCGTTTTCGTACAAGCAGATCGTCGCCTTGGTTATGGCGAAGTCATGCGTATTGTCGGCAATTTGGGAGGCGCTGGTTTCACCAAAGTCGCCCTATTGACCGATAATAAGAAGTAAGGAGCGCCCAATGCCTCCTCCCCACAAACACACCAATTATCAAGCCCCGGCGCTCATTTGGTCCGCCGTCATGCATTTGATGATTCTACTGTTAGTGATGGTGGGCCTTCCCAGCATCTGGGAAAAACATCGCGAGTCGCTGCCTACCGCTATCTCGGTCGAGGTTCTGCCGATTACGGAGCTTACCAACATCAAACGTAAGCAAGCACAGAAGAAAGAGAAAACGAAAAAGGAAGAGGCCGCCAAAGCAAAGAAGGCAAAATCTGCGAGCTCTTCCAATCAGGAAGCGAAAAAGGAAAAGAAAAAAGCCATCGCTCCTCCCAAACCAAAAGAGAAAAAAAAGCCTAAGAAAAAAGAAAAGCCGAAAGAAAAACCTAAACCTAAGAAGAAGAAAAAAGAGAAGAAATCTGACCTCGATTCGATCCTTAAGTCCATTGAAGATGCCGCGAAGAAAGAGGAAGGCGATAAGCCGAAAAAATCGAAAAAGGAAGTCAAAAAGGCCATTTCCGACACCTACAACCCCGCCCTACCGATGGGCATGAGCGAAATTGACGCGATCCGCTCGCAATTCATCAAATGCTGGAACATGCCTGCCGGCGCGCGCAACGCCCATGAATTGCGCATCATCGTCGATGTTCGTTTACGTGCCAATGGCAGCGTGATCAGCGCCGAACTCGCCGAAGAGAAAGGCCGTTACTACCAAGACGGATTCTTCCGCGCGGCCGCCGACAGCGCCGTCCGCGCCGTTTACCGATGCAGCCCGATCAAAGGCTTACCGGCCAATAAATACGAAACATGGAAATATATCCAACTCACCTTCGACCCCCGCGACGCGCTTTACTAGAGTTATTCTCTAGAAATCTTCATACAATCGTCACATTAGAACCAGTTATTCCCGCTATAGTGGTGGCTGATTTTTAGCTTATTTTTAGGGGCTGACACCTAACATTTAAATTGTTAGGAGTTATTGATGTATATAAAGCATTGTAAGTTATCGAGAAATAAGCAGTTAGAGTTGATAAAATATTTCATTGCGGGTTCTA
>JAQXAR010000049.1 GCA_029252805.1 Rickettsiales bacterium | reverse complement strand
AAGAGCATTTTAATCTGTTCTTGAAAGAATGTGAGTGGAGGTTTAATATGGGCACACCAAGTGACTTACTGGCAGACCTGAAAAAGTTGCTCAAAGAATATTATTAGGTGTCAGCCCCTACTTTTAAGCTTTTGTTTTGGAAAAATTGTTGCACCGTGCTGACGGCAGCCTCGGTCACACTACCAAAATCACCATCTGCGAAAGCTTTCTTGCTCTGTAGAAAATGGTGTTTCGACTCAGGTAATTTAGCCCTGACTTGCGCCATGAGCTGCGGATTATCTTGCAGCATATCCCATAATTGAGATTGTGCTTTTGTAACCTCAGCGCCCTTTGTACCTGTATAGAGTATCGTTGACATGATAAAATTATAGTGGATCAATATGAAAATTTGATGAAGCTATGGGTGATAGCTTCCGATTGAGAAATTAAAATGTTTAGGTTGCTATTTTACTCGCCAAAATACGTCTAGTGATGAGAAGTAGTTGAAATAGAGTATTAGAAGGAAAGATCAGCTAAGCAAAAGCGGGGAGCGTGCCATCAAGGGTTGGCATCGCTGGTGTAGGAGCCTCATAGCGTGGCTTGGAAGTTTGTGTTTCTGCTGCCGTCGCATGTTCAATAATTTTGCGCGCCATTGCCGTATTGATTGTGTGACCAGGCTTATGCGCACGTACTAAGCCGCGGATACGTCCGCCACAAAGGAACAGGTCGCCAACAAGATCAAGCGCTTTATGCTGAACGAACTCATCATCCGAGCGTAAGCCTTCTGGGTTCATCACATTCTTGCCATCTAACACGACAGCATTTTCTAAAGAGCCACCGCGTGCGAGACCGATTGTTTTGAGATATTCAACTTCGTTCAAGAAACCGAAGGTACGTGCATCGCTCATCGCGCCTGCGAAAGCGGTTTCAGAAAAATCAACCAGAAGCGCTTGTTGGCCAATCGCGTCATGATCAAAATCAATTGCCACTTCAACGGCAAAGCCGTCATAAGGCAAAATTTCAATCTCAGAGCCATCAAGTTCAAGCGTAATAGGGGATTCAATTTCGTAAATACGGCGTTCGGCGTTTTGCTTTTTTACACCCACTGTCGCGATGAGTTCAAGGAAGGGGGTTGAGCTACCATCCATGATCGGCACTTCTGGGCCATTTACATAAACGATTGCGTTATCAATACCTGAACCCCAAAAAGCGGCCATAAGATGCTCAACTGTCGAAAGCGTTTCGCCCGATGGATGGGTAAGAGAAGTGCCAAGTTTTGTTTCGCCTACGAGGGTGGCGGTTGCGGCAAATTCAAGCGGAGTCTCTAAATCCGTACGGATAAAGTGAATACCGGTAAACGGTTCTGCAGGTTCCAACGTCAGTAATACCGGTGCGCCACTATGCAGGCCGATGCCTTCGCAGGTTACGGTTTTCTTTAGCGTGTGCTGTTTATTCGATTGAAATGCAGTGTTTCTCATACTGCAGAGTATAGCAGTCGTTTTCACGCATAAAATTCACGCTTTATATCGAAATGTAACAGTCTTAGTTGGCTTGGCGACGCAAGAAAGCAGGAATCTCTAGGTCATGTTGAGGTTCTTGCTCAGGTTCTGGATTGCTGGCAGCGACTTCAACACGGCGAGCGCGTGGGCGCTCTTCCTCACGTGAAGAAAGGCGAGACGCAACGCGCTTGAATAAGCCCGGCTGTCCGTCTTCTTCCTCGTAATCATCTTCCCATGCTTCCTCTTGAGCGACCGCTACATTGGTTTGTGCGGCAGGTGATGGCATATAAGCCGCCGACTCTTCGTGCATTGTCGGCATGGGCTCTTGCTGTGGAGCAATTTCTGCACGCGTGGGGGCGTGACGGCCAACCGAACGTGGTCCGCTAGGGGCGCCAGCTTCTTCGTGCGTGAATTGGAAAAGCTCTTGCGGCTCTTCTTCTTGAAGGCCTGTGTCAAGATGCGCGGGCGCCGCTTGTGTCATTGCGTGTTGTGGCTCAGGCTGTAAAGCTGGCTGTGGCACGGAACGCATCATGGGCTGTGGTTGGGGCGCTTGAGTCGCGACAGGAGCAGGGTGATACTCCGCTATGGGTTCTGCTACAGGGCGGGCGATAGGTTTAAATGCGGCTGGCATAGGCTTTGCAGTGGTGGTTTCTATTGCACGAGGCGTAGCAGTGGTGACGCCGTTACGCACTGAAAAGCTGTGTGGTGTGCGGGTTTCCGTTGCTCCGCCACCATGACGGCTATGTTTGCCGCCGACGGGCTCAATGCCTGTGGCAACAACGCTGACACGCATTTTCCCTTCCATATTATCATGGAAGGTCGAACCGAAGATAATGTTAGCATCAGGATCGACTTCATCGCGGATGCGGTTAGCCGCTTCATCCACTTCAAAGAGGGTCATATCATGGCCACCGGTAATGTTGATCAACACGCCGCGCGCGCCTTTCATAGAGACATCATCAAGCAATGGATTGCTGATTGCTGCTTCGGCTGCATCAACCGCACGACGTTCGCCTTCTGCTTCGCCGGTACCCATCATCGCTTTGCCCATTTCGCGCATTACGGTGCGAATATCAGCAAAATCGAGATTGATAAGACCCGGCATGATCATCAAGTCAGTCACGCCGCGTACGCCGCTATGGAGTACTTCATCTGCCATGCGGAACGCATCAGCAAAGGTGGTTTTCTCATTGGCGATACGGAAGAGGTTCTGGTTTGGAATCACGATCATCGTATCAACATATTTTTGCAGTTCGTCTAGGCCGCTATCGGCCAAGGTCATGCGGTGCGTGCCTTCAAAATGGAAAGGCTTAGTCACGACAGCCACGGTTAGGATGCCTTGCTCTTTCGCCATGCGTGCGATGACAGGCGCTGCGCCTGTACCTGTACCACCGCCCATACCGGCAGTGATGAAGACCATGTGGCTGCCTTCAATATATTCCATAATTTCAGCGGCAGCTTCTTCGGCTGCGGCGCTACCGACATCGGGATTAGCACCTGCACCAAGGCCTTGCGTAATATTCGCGCCGAGCTGGATAACATTTTCGGTTTGCGCATTGCCGAGTGCTTGTGCATCGGCATTAGCGACCACGAAATTTACGCCCTGAAGCTGCGCGGTGATCATGTTATTAACGGCATTGCCACCCGCGCCACCGACACCAATAACGGTGATTGTAGGCGTTAGCGTTTCATTGCGTGGAGCTGGAGTAATCGTGAGCGACATGTGTTTCCCCTTGTCGAGTTTCTTCGTCATCGCGGTTCTTTGTAGAATAAGCGGATTTTCCGCGCCGTCGACAGCTTTTTTGTTATTATTGTAACTGAGTATATCGGCGCAAACTCTGAATGCAACGGAAATGGCAGTTAATATTGTTATAATAGCCAATAAAATCTGCTAGATTGCGCGTATGGAGTTTATTCAGTCACCTTCTCCCAACCATGACGAGCGCAAATTGCCGGTCAGTTTGTTGTTGCTGCATTACACGGGCATGAAGACCGGTGCCGAGGCGCTGGAGCGTTTGACCGTTGTTGAATCAAAGGTTAGTGCGCATTATTTAGTGGAAGAAGAGGGGCGTGTTTTCCAAATGGTCGATGAGTCGCGCCGTGCATGGCATGGTGGGGTAGGTTATTGGCGCGGTATTACCGATATTAATAGTGCCTCCATTGGTATTGAGGTTGTGAATCCGGGGCATGAATGGGGTTACCGCGCTTTTCCAAAAGCGCAGATGGAGGCGGTGACGCAGCTTTGTCAGAGAATTTTAAGTCGCCACCAAATTTTACCACGAGATGTGATCGGTCATTCTGATATTGCACCCATTCGTAAAGAAGATCCAGGTGAGTTATTTGATTGGCGGGGCTTGGCTGCGCAGGGAGTGGGCTTATACCCGTCATTGCGAGGAGTCGAAGGCGACGCGGCAATCCAGAATGTCGCAAGCACCACCGGGTTGCCGCGCTACGCTCGCAATGACGTAATGGGGCAATTGCAGGAATATGGCTACTCTATAGAAAATCTTGAAAAAACCATCACGGCCTTCCAAAGGCATTTCCGCCCAGCGCTGCTCAGCGGCGAGTGGGATGAGCAATGCGCTGAAATTCTTGCATCTTTGCTCAAGAGCGCGTAAATAGAGCTCTAAATCAGATGGTCGGGTGGCCGCGGGGTTATTTATAACCGCGAGGAAAGTCCGGGCTTCATGGAAGACGGTGGCGGGTAACTCCCGCCGGGGGCGACCCTAGAGATAGTGCCACAGAAAATAGACTACCTTGGCTTTGCTAAGGAAAAGCTGAAAAGGTGCGGTAAGAGCGCACCGCGTTGCTGGTAACAGGAATGGCAGGGCAAACCTCACCGGAAGCAAAACCAAATAGGGATGGTACATAGTGTCTTTCACACTATCATCCGGGTAGGTTGCTAAAGATTGCGGGTAATCGTAATCGTAGATGAATGGTCACCGCCTGCTTGCAGGTACAGAACCCGGCTTACAGACCATCTGATTTTTTTATTGTTCCCTCTGCGCGCCTACTGGCGCTCAAATAGAATGCCGCTTCGCGGGCTGATGGCTCACGAAGTCTACTGACTTCGTTTGTAGTATTAACGAAGGAGCGAGCCAGTAGGCGAACCAGCCTTGAGTATTGGCGAATGCCAATAGCCTATCGTCGAGCCCAGCAGAGCGAGCGGGGGTGATCAAAGAAAGCAAAAACCCTTGCCTTTTATTGCTTTAGCGTTATGTTTTACGCCCTTGTGGTCGGCGGGTGCTGGCTGCGTTTATTAACGAACCCCGTTTTACGCTTGCGTAAAACAAACAGAATTGAATTATTATGACTGCTTTAAAAGCTGCAAGATTTGCACAAGACCTGCCTGAGGATTATCAGGCTCCTGAATCATTCGCTGATATTTTTGAAAACGAACTTGCTGGCAGCGCTGTTGCCGAAGGTAGCGTTGTTGAAGGTACCGTAATCGCTGTAACTAAAGACTTCGCTGTTGTCGATGTTGGCCTGAAATCCGAAGGGTTTATTCCTTTGTCTGAGTTCGGCCGTGAAGCTGAGATGCAGCCCGGCGATAAAGTTGAAGTTTATGTGGACCGTTACGAGAACCGCTCTGGCGAAATCGTGCTTAGCCGCGAAAAAGCCCTGCGCGAATCTGTATGGGAAGACTTAGAAAAAGCATGTGCGAAATCTGAGCCTGTAAACGGTACGATCTTTAACCGCGTTAAAGGTGGTTTCACCGTTGATCTAAACGGTGCGGTCGCATTCCTACCGGGTAGCCAAGTGGATATCCGTCCTGCGAAAGACATCACTCCATTGATGAATGTTGAACAGCCGTTCCTCCTTCTTAAGATGGATCGCAAACGTGGTAACATCATCGTTTCACGTCGTGCTCTACTTGAAGAGTCTCGCAGCGAAGAACGTCAAGAGCTACTCGATAACATCCAAGAAGGTTCTAAACTTGAAGGTGTTGTGAAAAACGTAACGGACTATGGTGCGTTCGTTGATCTCGGCGGTGTTGATGGACTATTGCACGTAACTGACATGTCTTGGAAACGTATCAACCACCCAACGGATGTGTTGAAAGTTGGCGAAACAATCAATGTTATCGTGACTAAATACGATCCTGAAACGAAGCGCGTAAGCCTCGGCATGAAGCAGCTTGAAGAAAACCCTTGGAACGAAGTTGCTGGCAACTTTGAAGTGGGTCAAATCTGCACAGGTCGCATCAGTAACGTGACTGACTATGGTGCGTTTGTTGAGCTCGGTGAAGGCATTGAAGGTCTCGTACACGTATCTGAAATGAGCTGGACGAAGAAGAACGTTCACCCAAGCAAGATTGTGTCAGCTAGCCAAGAAGTGAAAGTACAAGTTCTTGATATCGATCGCGAGAAGCACCGTATCAGTCTTGGTATTAAGCAAACTGAAGATAACCCTTGGAACAACTTTGCTAAGAACAACGAAGCCGGCAAAATTGTTGAAGGTGAAGTTCGTAACATCACTGACTTTGGTCTATTCGTTGGCTTAGACGGCGAAATTGACGGTCTGGTTCACTATTCTGATATCTCTTGGGATAAATCAGGCGAAGAAGCCGTTAAAGATTACAAAAAAGGCGATATGGTTAAAGCACGAATCTTGGCCATTGATGTTGAGAAAGAACGTATCAGCCTAGGTATCAAACAGCTTGAAGATAATAAAGCGGCTGAAGCGATTGAAGGTTTGGGTAAAGGTGCGACCGTTACTTGTACTGTGACTGACGTTCAACCAGGTGGTATCGAAGTTGAAGTGACGGATGGTCTCAAGACTTTCGTTAAGAAATCTGATCTATCACGTGATCGTCAAGATCAACGTCCAGATCGTTTCGCTATCGGTGATCGCGTCGATGCTAAAGTGACGTCACTCCTCAAGAAAGAGGGTAAAGTGAATGTCTCTATCAAGGCACTAGAAATGGATCAACATAAGCAAGCCATCGAAGAATATGGTTCGGCTGAAAGTGGTGCAAGTCTTGGTGACATCCTTGGCGCTGCGTTGAACGAAGCGAATAAAGACAAGAAATAGGTCAAACTATTTCGATTTGAGGAATAAGGGGATGAATTGTTTCAATTTATCCCCTTTTTCTTTTTACTAATGGCGCATTACTCACTACTAAATAGGCACTATGGCTTTAAACGCAGATATCTTACTTGAACGTATTCATCTCAAAGCGCAGGCGCGTCGCTGGCGTTTGGTCGCATTGGTGGTGGCAGTACTCGCTGCGCTGATGTTATTTCAGAAATTTGGTAAAGGCAGTGGCCTACCTCTGACACAAGATCATATTGCCCGTGTGACGCTGGACGAGATCATTTTTGACGATACGAAGCGCGATGAGTTGCTAACGGAAATCGAAAATGATGATACGATCAAAGCTGTTATCGTAAGAGTGGATTCACCCGGTGGAACCACGGTTGGTTCGGAAGAAATTTACCTCCGCCTGCGTGAGATTGCGAAGAAAAAACCTGTCGCTGCGGCGATGCGTAGTTTTGCCACCTCTGGCGGGTATATGGCGGCGATCGGCGCGGACTATATTGTTGCGCGCGAAGGAACGCTTACTGGCTCTATTGGTGTCATTATGCAAACGGCTGAAATGACTGAGCTTGCGAAAAAGATCGGAATTACTCCTATCGTCGTGCGTTCAGGTGATTTGAAAGCCTCGCCGACTCCGGCAGAAAAGATGACGCCGAAAGTACGCAAAATGTTAGAAGGCATTATTGATGATTTCTTCCAGTACTTTATCGGATTGGTCAAAACCCGTCGTGGGTTAGACGAAGTACAAGTGGCGACGATTTCGGATGGCCGAGTGGTCTCAGCTCGCCAAGCTATCGCGCTTAACTTGGTGGATGAAATTGGCGGTGAAGCTGAGTTGCTAAAATGGCTGAAAGCCAAGCATAAGGTCGATGAAATGCTTGAAATTCGTGATTACGAAGTACCAGAAGAAGATTCTTCTCTCAAAGATTTACTGACGGGTGCCACAGCCGGTACGATTTTTGAAAATTTAACATCACTTCCACTTGACGGGTTGGTCTCTATCTGGCACCCTACGGCTCTTAAATAAACCTTTAATTCTAGTCGGTTGCACAATGACAAAATCTGAACTTATTCAACGCCTCGCTAAACGTTTTCCTCGCCTTATGCAGCGCGAAATCGAACAACTTGTTAACACCTTTTTAGGTGAAATCAGTGATGCGCTTTGCGAAGATGGTCGTGTGGAACTCCGCGGTTTTGGTGCCTTTTCGGTACGTAAGCGCGAGCCACGCAAAGCCCGTAACCCGAAAAATGGTGCGGAAGTAAAAGTCGGAACGCGCCACTCTATCTATTTCCGTACGGGTAAAGAATTACGCGACGAGATTAAAGACCTCGCCGTTACTAATAGCTAGTAGCCGTGTTTTCGTCACTCTTTCGCTTAGTACGTTTAACCCTTCTCATTCTTATTTTGGTGGTGGTGATTGTGTTCACTGTTTCCAACCGTGGCGATGTTGATCTCTCGCTCTATCCCTTGCCGTTTGAAGTAAGTTTACCGACCTATTTATTCTTTCTGGTCACGCTGGCTGTGGGTTACATTTGGGGCATATTCTCCAATAGTGTTTCCACCTTCCGCCATAAACGTGTGGCGAAAAAAGAACACAGCAAAGTGGAGGCGCTTGAGCAAGAAGTTGCCAGCCTACGTGCGCAAAAAGCGACCACAACAGCGCCGACAGATGTACCCAAAATCACCCAAGATGACTAAGACTAAGGTCCGCTTTTTTACACTTCATTCGTTGAATGAAGTGGTATTTACGCGGCACGCCTCTTTCGCCAGAAATCTGGCGGACGCTCCTTGTTTGCCTATCCGTAAGATTGAAGGATGAAGCAAATGGCTTCCCCTCTCGTCAAAATTTGTGGCCTTACGACGCAGGAAGGGGTTGCCACCTGCGTAGAATTCCACGCTGATTTCATCGGTTTTGTGCTTTATAATAAGTCACCGCGTCACTGTACTGCACAACAATTTGCGCAGCTCGCGATGAATGCGGGCGAGACTCCGACCGTGCTGGTAACGGTAAATGCCAGTGATGCATTGCTAGATGAATATATGGACGTATACCGTCCCGATTATGTGCAATGTCATGGCGATGAGTCACCTGCGCGGCTTTCTGAGATTCGCAGTCGCAAGGTAAAGATTATCAAAGCACTGGGTATTGCGGAAGTGGGTGATTTAAGTAAAATTTCTGAGTATCGCGTCCATGCGGATATCTTACTGCTAGATGCAAAACCCGTGGCCGGCGAGTTGCCAGGCGGCAATGCCAAGCGCTTCGATTGGTCGCTTCTGGCGGATGCGAATATCTCTGGTGATTGGATGCTTTCCGGCGGCCTAAATATCGAAAATGTCACCGATGCGATTGCGCAAACTGGTGCACCAATGGTGGATGTTTCTAGTGGGGTAGAGAGTGCTCCAGGGGTGAAAGATGTGGAGTTGATTGAAGCATTTAGAAAGAATTGTCATCCCGTCGCATGATAAAAGACTCTATCCACCCGTGATGATGACTGAAAGAACCTTGTCATAACATGGGAGTGGGAATTACTTATGAGTCGCTGCTGCCAATGCTTCCACGAGTTTGCATGCGGCATCACTACCTTGTTCATGCAAGGTTTTCACAATCGCTGAACCGACGACTACTGCATCCGCATGTCTAGCCGTTTGTGCTGCTTGCGCCGGTGTCTTAATACCAAAGCCAATGGCGAGCGGTAAATCCGTTTGTGTCCGTAAGGCGCCCATCGCTTTGTCGAGTGCTGTGTTGCTGGCTGATTTATCGCCGGTAATACCCGCAACGGAAACATAATATACAAAGCCGCTAGCCGATTGTAAAATCACTTCGCGGCGCGCGGCATCCGATGTGGGGGTTACTAAACGGATCAAATCAATCTCATTGGCTGCCATATAAGGCGTGGCTTCCAACTCTTCTTCCGGCGGCAAATCGACGAGGATCAATCCATCCACACCTGCCTCATTCGCAGCGACACAAAACGTCTCCCAACCCATAATGTAAGGCGGATTGCTATAGCCCATCAGGATGATCGGTGTTTCGTCATCGCTTTTGCGGAATTCAGCCACCTGATCCAGCGTTTTAGCGAGCGTCATGCCGCCCTTCAGCGCACGATTTCCTGCCGCTTCAATCACCGGACCATCCGCCATAGGGTCGGAAAATGGCATGCCAATCTCGATGATATCTGCACCCGCTGCGGGTAGCTTCGCCAGAAATTCCGCACTTGCAGCGGCATCAGGGTCACCCGCCATAATGAAGGGGATAAAGGCCGTTTTATTCTGCGCTTTTAGTGCGGCGAATTTATTTTCTAGGCGTTTGCTCATAGCTCCACTCCAAACGCTTCGGCCAGCGTAAAGATATCTTTATCGCCGCGCCCACAGAGGTTCATCACCAGTAGATGATCTTTCGGTAGTGTCGGTGCAATTTTACTCACATGTGCTAGCGCGTGGCTTGGCTCTAATGCCGGCAAAATCCCCTCCATCTCCGTACAAAGCTTGAAGGCATCCAGTGCCTCACTATCCGTCACACTGACATAATTCACCCGGCCAATTTCATGCAGATAGCTATGTTCAGGACCAATGCCCGGATAATCCAAGCCTGCCGAAAGACTATGTGCTTCTTGAATTTGGCCATCATCATCTTGCAGTAAATAGGTGCGATTGCCGTGCAGAATGCCTGCTTTTCCTTTGGCTAAGGATGCCGCATGTTCGCCACTCTCTAAGCCTTTTCCGGCCGCTTCAACGCCGTACATATCGACAGTTTCATCATCAATAAACGGGTGGAATAAGCCAATCGCGTTACTGCCGCCGCCGATGCACGCCACCAGCGAATCTGGCAGACGGCCTTCCTTAGCCATCATCTGTTCTTTGGTTTCGCGTCCGATAACAGACTGAAACTCGCGCACCATCTCAGGATACGGATGCGGACCTGCGGCGGTGCCAATCAGGTAATAGCTATCCTCCACATTGCTCACCCAGTCGCGCAGGGCTTCATTCATCGCATCTTTAAGCGTGCCTGAACCATTCGTGACCGGCACAATCTCTGCGCCCAGCAACTTCATGCGAAATACATTGGGCTTTTGGCGTTCCATGTCTTTGGCGCCCATATAGACGACACATTTGAGACCGAATAACGCACATACCGTCGCCGTTGCCACGCCATGTTGGCCGGCGCCCGTTTCTGCAATAATGCGTTTGCGACCGAGCTTTTTGGCGATCAGCGCTTGGCCGATACAGTTATTGATTTTATGCGCGCCCGTATGGTTGAGTTCATCACGCTTAAAGTAAACCTTCGCCCCGCCCAAATGCTCCGACAATCGCTTCGCATGATAAAGCGGCGAAGGACGGCCAATATAATCTGCGGCGAGGCTATCAAACTCCGCCCAAAACTCTGGATCATTTTGGATCGATCGATACGCCGTCTCCACTTCTAAAATCAGCGGCATCAAGGTTTCAGCAACATAACGCCCCCCAAAAATACCGAAATGGCCGTTCTCGTCAGGCAATGAATTGTGTTTAGGATTGTTCATAGGGGCGTTATAGCCGCCTTCTCACATATTGTCACCCCGTCGCATGACGAGGATTTTAGACGATTGGCTCTAGCCTATATTGCGTATCCCATGCATTGCCGTAGATTGGTTGGCCGGGGTTGGATTGGTTCTGTAATCCGTAAAGCGTGCCCGCTAGGATCGCATTTACGCAAGGCTCGATATACGCATCGGCGGCTGAAAGGCGGTGCTCAATATGTTTATCGTCACGAGGTTTATCGGGCAGGCGAAGTGCTACGGAGCGGTTATTAGGGCCCCAGCTAAGATGGGTGGGAGAGTGTTTTCCATGTGTCTCAAATCGACTGGTATCGTTGGGAGAGAAGGTGCTTAAATGCTGCTGCATTGTGGCGAGTAATCCGCCGAGTGTATGCAGCATTGGTGCGCTATACTCATCATATTCGTTGCGGGTAAAGGTGTTTATGCCGCTTAGATCCTCTAAATGGAGGTGGAAATGTAGGGCGCTTCCGTAATCTTGCGGGTAAGGCTTGGCGGAGAAATCGCTCACTAACTCGGTGCCAATCGTTTGGCGTAGGGCTTCTAGCGTTTCGATAAAAGTGGGGATGTCGGTGAAGGTTTTTGTGGCGATTTCATATTGGGTTTTACCGCGTTCTTTTTCGGCAGGGTAACAATCGGTGCAAATCTCGTTCAGCGTTTGCAGGATGGTTTCTTCTGGTAAGGTTTTGCGCACATAAAATTCCAGCTCCGCCGCGAAAACGGGACGGAGCTGGAATTGATCTTGTAGAATATGTAATTTATTTTTAAGGGTCATCTTGAGTGAGCGTAGCGAGTCGAAAGATCTGTAAATTTAGCATGAGATCCTTCGGCTTCGCTCAGGATGACAGGCTTAAATTAAGCAACAACGCTATCAATCCATTCCTGAATTTTCGATTTTGGTAGGGCGCCTACTTTGGTGCCGATTACTTCGCCGCCTTTGAAAATCATCATTGTTGGAATTCCGCGAACACCGTATTTGCTTGGCGTTTCAGGGTTTTGATCGATGTTGACTTTCGCAACGGTGAGCTTATCGCCCACTTCGCCGGCTAGCTCATCAAGAATCGGTCCGACTTGCTTACAAGGGCCACACCATTCTGCCCAGAAATCCACCAATACTGGCTTATCTGAATTTAGTACCTGAGCTTCAAAGCCCGCATCGTCAATATGTTCTGCACTCATTTTAGAGTCTCCTTTTCGTTATGAGATTAATCTAGGTAGCGCAGGGCGTAATTGCAAGGGGCATCAGCTTCGGAGTGTGTGTCCAGAGGATCGCTGCTTCTACGCGCTTGTCGGGATAGACACGGCGGATTGTATCGACATAAAGTTGCATTTGCTGGCGATGTTGCTCGGGGATAGCTGCTTGCGTTTGTGGCACATTGCGGCTGGTTTTGTAATCGACGATCAGCACGGAATCTTTCAACACTACGAGTCGATCAATTTGACCGGAGAGTATTTGGCTCTCAGCCAGCATGGCAGTGATAGGCACTTCGGCGAGCGATCCTTGGCCGAACACGGCGGTGAAGCGAGCATCATTCAGCACGTCGAGCACTTCTTCGATCCAGCGATGACGTTGTTCTTCAGGAACTTGATGTTGTTTTAGCAGGATCTCAGCAGAGGTGCGGCGGTGTTCAGCCGCAATATCGGGCAGAATTTCAAGCAGGTGGTGAATGAGTGTTCCGCGTTTGGCGGAGCTGCGCTCTTTGCGAATGAGCGGTGAATCAGCAGCGGGTTCGGCAAGTTTCGGGCGTGAGGGGGTGAGCGGGCGCGGCGGCAGTGGCTCATCGGGCATATTCTGCGTGACCCAGGCAGGGAGTGTATTCGTCATTGCGAGCGAAGCGGGGCAATCCAGTGATGTTGGAATCTTCTGGATTGCCACGTCGCTATCGCTCCTTGCAATGACGTCCGTCAGCACCCAATGCCCTTCGGGTTGCTCAACGCCAATTTGTTCCATCGCTTGGGCAATATGGGCGTACCAGCAATCATCGGCGGGGGCTTTGGCATTGGCGCCGAGCCACCCGGTCACGTAGAGTTCATCGGCGGCGCGGGTCATTGCCACATAAAGTAGGCGACGATATTCGCGCAGTTCGGCCTGTTTGCGGTGATCTTTGAGGGCGAGGATGGCGTGGCTTTGCGCCGCATCATCCGGTGCGAAAAGGGCGGTATCGTCTGTCCAGAGGAGTTTCTCCATGGCGCTGGGCTTGCCGACAGTATCGGGCAAAATCACGATAGGTGCTTGCAGGCCTTTACTGCCGTGAACGGTCATGACGCGTACTTCATCGCCGGATTGTTCCATTTCACGCTTAATGGTGATCTCCTCGCGGCGAAGTTCCTGCACAAAACCTTGTAAGGAGGGGGGCTGTAATCGTTCGTAATCGCGGGCGAGATTGAGTAGTTCATCGAGCGGATCATGCACTTGAGTGCCGAGGCGTGAGGCGAGTTTCTCGCGCCCGCTATCTGCCTCTAAGATGCGCGCTAGCAGCTCGTAGGGGCGTAGGTAATCGACGGCGGATAACCACTCGGAGAGTTGGCTGGCGATATCGGGTCTATGCGTGCGGACTGCATCCCATAAGCTGCTTTTCCGTGGATTAGCCAGCGTGAATAGCGCCTCCTCGCTTACGTTAAAGAGCGGTGATTTCAGCACGCAAGCTAGCGATAGATCATCTTGTGGCAGCAGTAGGAAATCCGCCAAAGCGAGCATATCTTGTACGGCGAGCTGTTCGAGCAGTTTGAGGCGATCTTCACCCGCTACTGGCACTTGATGTTTTTTCAAAGCGCGAATCAACCGATAGTAGAAAGGACTACGTCGGCGTACCAGAATGAGAATATCACCGGCTTGCACGGCGCGGCCTCGCGCGGGTAAATGCCGTTCTGTTTGGAGCCAGTTGGCGAGGGTGGAGGCGATAGTCTCTGCGCATTGGCTTTCAGCGGTCGGGTTTTCGCGCGCATTTTTGGAATCGGGGACTTGCCACGGAGTGCGAGCTTGGGCGTCTTTTTCCTGAATGGCTAGTGGCCAAAGCTCGACGCGTCCGGGCAGTTGACGGCTGGCTTGGTGCTGGCTGGTATGGCCTTCTTCCAATACGCCTTCGGCGGCAGTGGGGTTGCTGAGTACGGTATCGACTAATTTCAGCACCGCGGGGGTGGAGCGGAAGGAAAGCGAGAGCGAAACCGGTTGCCATTTCTCGCCTGAGCTAATGATTTTCTGCGCGAAATGCTGCTTCATCTGCGCGAATTTCTCTGGGTCAGCACCTTGGAAACGGTAGATGGATTGTTTCTCATCGCCCACGACAAACAAGGTGCGTGTGTCTTCGCGGGAGGATTCGCCGGTAAAGAATTCTTCGGCCAAGAGCTTGATAATTTGCCATTGAATGGGCGAGGTATCCTGCGCTTCATCGACCAATAAGTGATCGATGCCGCTATCGAGTTTGAACAGAATCCACGGCGCAATGCCTTCGCGATTGAGCAGTTGATAGGTATCGTTAATTAGATCGTCATAATCCAGAAATCCGCGGTCACGCTTTAACTTGGCGTAGAGCGCGAGCAATGCTTCGGCCAGTGATAACATGGCGAGCGACCAATCGGCCGCTTCCTGCGTGAAGAGCGCTTGGGCGAGGGTGTGGATGCGCGCTTGTTCTTCCAGTAAAAACTCCGCCACCTGCGGGTTGGCCTTGCTTTGCTTGACAGCAAGTAGCGATTTGCGCGGGCTATTTGTGGCGGTGAGGAAGGCGAGGAACCATTGCTGTAATAAGCTGTCATCGGGTGCTTCACTGCTGCTGCTTCGCCAATGCACGAGCCATGTATCGAAGGTGTCGGCGCGTTCATTATCGCCTTTGCCGCCCATGCGCAGAATCGGTACGGCAGCGGCGAGTTCATCTAATCGACGTGGGAGGGTTTCGTAATAGTCTTTGAGTAGGCTGTCGTGGGTTTCGTCTGTAATGCCGAGGAAGGTTTTGACTTGCTGGTGTGTGGTGGTGGCGCCTTGCGCATCGCGGAACCAACTTTCAAACACGCCGCGTTTTTTGATAATTTCATCGAGCAAGCCGTCTAGCTCATCCTCGCCTAACCGGGCGGCGAGCTTTTGCAGGTGGGGGGTGAGGTCGGCGATTCCTTTGGGCAAGCGCGGCTCGGTAAAAAGCTGATGGCGCGCCTCGCGCAAGAGCAGGCTGGTTTGCGATTCCTCCATCAGGCGGAAATAGGGCGAGACGCCGGCCTCCAGCGAAAAGCGCTTCAGCAAAGACTGACAGAGCGAGTGAATGGTCATGATCCGCACGCCTTCGGGAGCCTCTAACACCTGCAAAAACAGGCGGCGGGCGCGCTGGCGGGTAGCATCATCGGGCGCATGACCGGTGAGGTTTTGTAGGGTTTGGTCGAGGTCGCTATCAGACAGGCGCACCCAAATGGCGAGCTCTTTTTGCAGACGAGTCAGCATTTCCGCCGCCGCCGCGCGCGTGTAGGTGAGGCAGAGGATTTTCTCCGGCACGGTGCCGGTCAGTAATAGCCGTAACACGCGGTCCGTCAGTACCTTGGTCTTTCCGGTGCCTGCATTGGCCGTCACCCAGACCGATTGCTGCGGACTCGCCGCCGCCCGCTGCGCTTGGGTAATGTTGAGTAATTTGCTCATGAACCCCTAACGTAACGCCTGATTTGCCAAAGTATACGCTGTTTCTAGCGGTAAACCTTAACAAAACGTTAATATTTGGGAGGGCGGAGTTGTGTTATTCTAATCGTGGTTTCTTGTGTATTAATCCTTTGTACATCTTTTTGTTACATTGGTTTAATCCATTTCAGTAAGGATAGCTTTATATCTTACTCTATTTTGAATAGGTGATTGAACTCTTGCTGATCTAAAAGCAAGAAACCAAATTTTTAGGGGCTGACACCTAACATTTAAATTGTTAGGAGTTATTGATGTATATAAAGCATTGTAAGTTATCGAGAAATAAGCAGTTAGAGTTGATAAAATATTTCATTGCGGGTTCTA